>DASTWV010000029.1 GCA_035765775.1 Actinomycetota bacterium
TTCGTCGCCGTCGGCGTGACGGTCGGTGTATTGGTGGCCGTGCTCGTCGGCGTGTTGGTCGGCGTGTTCGTGGCCGTGGGCGTCGGCGTGGGCGGCGGAGGGCTGGGCGTCCCGGAGAGGTCGCCCGCCGAGAAGTTGGCCACCGTCCAGCCGGCGCCGCCGTCATAGCCGTCGAGGCCCACCCCGCCGCCGGGCAGCGGTGCGGTGTCGGTATGGGTGACCTGCCAGGTGGTGGGTTCGGTGGTGCCGTCGGCCCACGCCCGCAGGGAGAGGACCGCTGAGGTCCCGCTGGCCACCACCTGCGCCCGCACCCAGAACTGGGTGTTGGCGGTGGCGGTGAAGGGGGCGGAGGCCAACGAGGTCAGGGACCCGCCGCTGACCTTGAGGATGTCCAGCTCGGCGGCGTTGTTCGGCGAGGCGATCCCGGCGGCGTAGAAGTCGCCGGCGTCCTGGAACCGCAGGATGATCCGTTGGTCGTCTGCGGCGGCGTCGCCGGTGGAGAACTCGGCGACTGCCTCCACGTTGGTGGCCGACCCCGACCCGAGTGTCAGGTAGTTGGGCGAGCTGGAGGCCGTCCCGGCCATGACGCCGCCGCTGGCTCCCACCGAGAAGCTGGCGCCCGATCCGGAGCGCAGCGCCCAGGACTGGCCGTCGCTGGCGGCGCCCCAGCTGCCCGACACTGTCCGCCCGGCGAAGGTGTCCTGGGCGATCGGGGCACCGCCCGCCACCGGGGCTGTGGAGGCGGCCGGTGCCGAACCCACCTGGGCGAACCGAGCGGGGGTGACCCCGGCGCCCGCGATGGGACCGAGCAGCGCGAGGGCGACGGCGAGGATCCCGATCCCGTACGGAGGCCGGAGGCGGGGGCAGAGCGGCCGGGAAGATGACCGGGGGGGAGAGCGGGGCACCCGGGGGGTGGTGGTCCACAGCCACCCCTCGTTCCTCCCAATCGAGGGGGCCGGACGACGTCTGGGCCGTTGATTCCTGTCCATTGGCAGTCCCGCTTGCCGTCTCCTGCTCGGTTGGGGAGACGGCGGTGAGCTTATACCGCGTGCGTCGGAACTGAGACACTCTAAGCTACGCCCACGGGTTCCGGGAATAAGTTGGCTATTGCGTGCTGTGGCGGAGCCGTACGATCCCCAGGCCGACGAGGGCCAGCGCCAGCGGGCCGACGAGCAGGGCGATGAGGGCCCAGGTGGGATGGGCGGCGACCGTCGTGGCGGCCGGCGTCGGGGTGGGGCCGGCCACGAGCCGGGCGAGGGCAAGGGCAAGCGTATGGGCATGGGTGAGGGGATGGGCGAGGGGATGCATCAGAGGCGTCCTCAGCGCACCCGGAAGGCCTGGATCGCCCGGAGGCCGGGCACGAAGATCAGGCCGCCACTGGCCGACGGGGACGCGAAGTGGGCCAGAGCGTTGGTGGGCACCGTGTGCAGCACCGCCCCGCTGGCCGGGTTGATCTCCACGAGGGTGTTGTGGGTGAGGTCCAGGGTCCACACCGCCCCATCGGCCACGATCGGCGGCCCGGCGTAGAACCCTGACGCCCGCCACGTGACCGAGATCCCGCTGCCCGCCACCGAGACCGCAACCAGCTGCGAGGTGCACGACACGTAGACCACCGGGGCGGTGTAGGCCGTGCCCCCGAAGGCGGTCGGGCAGACCTGCGCCGAGGCGAGCTGCCCCCCGACCCCGCCGAGGTTGGCGGCGTTCAGGAGGTAGCCGATGCCGGTCTTGCCCACCTGGAGGACCTGCCCGCCCTGCAGGAGCGTGGGGCTCATGGTGCCGAGGTCCAGGTCACCCCGGTTCAGGGCGGCCCAGTTGGCCGGAGCGAACGAAGAGAGCTGCTGCAGGCTGGGGCTCAGGCGGATGACCGCGTTGCCCTCGTCGAAGGCGCCGCTGGAGGAGCTGTTGCCGGTGGCGACGTACAGGTCCCCGGCGCTGTCCACGGGGGCGCCACCCGGTGCCCAGATGGCCGCCTCGTTCTGCGACGGCACGACGTAGCTGATGGTGGCCCCGCTGCCGTTGGCCGGGAACCCGACGACGGCGCCGCGGTAGGTGCCGCAGTCGCCGTAGAGGCCGCCGAAGGGCACGTACACCATGCCGTTGGCCAGGGTCAGGGCGCTGCGCTGCTGCTCGGTCAGGGGGTTCAGCCCCGGGGCGTCGGCCGGCTTGCTCCAGGCCACCGAGCCGTCCGCCAGGTGGAGGGCGAAGAGCGTGTGGGCGCGCGAGCTGAGGAACGCCACGACGTACACCAGGCCCGCGGCGGGGTCGGCCACCGGGGTGCTGGTGATGCCCGACACCGGCGTGATGTCGCCGCACGGCAGGGCGCTGGCGGCCATCGGGGTGCCGAGGTGGCGCATCCAGAGCTGCCGGCCGGTGGTGGCGCTGAAGGCGTAGACCGAGTTGTTTTCGGTCGCAGCGATGACGCTGCCCCCGACGACAAGGGGCTGGCCGTGGTCGTCGCCGTCCAGCGGGGAGCTGGTCCAGGCCGCCGTCGGCGCCGTGCTGGCGGCCGGGCTCGCCGGGGCCACGGCGCTGTGCCCGGCATCGGCGTCATAGGTGGGCCAGTCCGGGAAGGCCGCCGGGGCAGGTGCGGTTGCGGGCGCGGCCGGCGTGGTGGGCGGTGGGGCGGCGCGCGTCGGGATCGGCGTGGGCCGGGAGGGGCTGGGAGCCGCGCTCGGGCTGCTGGCGGGTGGGCTCGGGATCACGCTCGGGGCGGCGCTCGGCGAGGGCGACGGGCTGGGCCTGGCCGCCCGGCTCGGGGTGGGCGTGCTCCTCACCTGGGTCTTGGCGGCGCCGCAGGCCCCGGCGAGGAGGAGGACAGCCAGCGAGCCAGCCAGGCGCAGGCGCATGACGGCCACCATAGCCTTCCGGGGGCTCGCCAACCCTCGCCCGAGGCGCGGTGCGGCGCCGCTTCAGTGCGGGGCTTCCCGGCCCGGTGGCTTGGTCTGGATGGTGAGCAGCTGGCCGCTCTGGTCGTGGTCGACCTGCAGGGTGGTGTGGTCGATGCGGAAGCGCTCCCCGACCAGGCGCTCGAGGTCCTCCCGGATGGCGTGGCAGTCGTCGCCCGGCCGCACGAGCACGTGGGCGGACAGGGCGGGGAAGCCCGAGGTGATCTCCCACACGTGGAGGTCGTGCACGTTGGTGACGCACGGGTGCTCCTCCAGGGTGCGCGCCACCTCGACCGGGCTGACGCCGGCCGGTGCGGCCTCCAGAAGGATGCGCACCGCCTCCCGGAGCAGGTGGAGAGAGGCCTGGAGCATGAGGGCGGCGATCAGCAACGAGGCGATGGCATCCGCCCGCCGGAAGTGGGTGGTGAGGATGGCCACCCCGGCGACCGCCGTGGCGATGAAGGCCCACAGGTCGGTGAGGATGTGGGCGTAGCTGGCCCGGATGTTGAGGCTCGTATGGTTGGCCCGGGCCAGCTGCCAGGTGGCGGCGAGGTTCACGGCCACCCCGATGAGCGCCACCACGACCACCGTCCCGCCCCCGACCGGCCCCGGTCGCAGCAGCCGGTAGACGGCCTCGATGGCCACCAGGCAGGCGAGGGCGAGCAGCAGGGTGGCATTGACCAGGGCCGAGAGGATCTCGATGCGCCGCAGCCCGAAGGTGAGGCCGCCGCGGGGCGGCCTCGTGGCCAGCCGGGCCGCCGCCAGGGCGAGGGCCAGGGCGAGGACGTCGGTGAGCATGTGGGCGGCGTCGGAGTAGAGCGCCAGCGAGTGGGCGACGGTCCCGGCCACCAGCTCGCCCACCATGAAGGCGAGGATCAGGCCGAGTGCGGCCGCCAGGCGGGCCGTCGAGGGCGGTTCGGGCGGCGGGCCCGTGGGGCCGGGGTGGGCATGCAGGTGGGGCATACCTGCATTGTGCTCCCCGGCTTCGCCCGCATGCCGGTCGTGTATGATCATTCGTCACAATGAATATTCATGCAGGCCGCTGCCGCATCGCCATCCTGGGCGCCTCCGGGTTCGCCGGGGGTGAGCTGCTGCGCATCCTGTCCCGGCACCCGGGCATGGAGGTGGTGGCCGCGGCCGCCGCCACCCGGGTGGGGCGGCCGATCGGGGACTCGTATCCCTGGATGGCGGGTGCCGGGTCGTTCGTCAGCGTCCAGGAGGCACTGGACACCCAGCCCGACCTGCTGTTCGCCTCGCTGCCGCACACCGAGTCCATGGCCGTCCTGGCGGGCTACGCCGGCCCGGCGGCGGTGGACCTCGGGGGAGACTTCCGGCTGCAGGACGCTGCCACCTACCGGCAGTGGTACGGCGCCGAGCACGCCGCCCCGGGAAACCTCGCGGACTGGGTGTACGGGCTTACCGAGTGGCGCCGGGACGAGATCGCCGGCGCCCGCCGGGTGGCGAACCCGGGCTGCTACCCGACCGCCGCGCTCCTGGCCCTGGCGCCGTTGCTCGCCGCCGACGCCATCACGCCGGGCGGCATCCACATCGACGCCCTCTCCGGGGTGTCCGGGGCCGGGCGGGCGAGCGGGGAGGGCTTCGACTTCGTGGCGGTGAACGAGAACCTGCGGGCCTACTCGCCGACCGGCCACAAGCACATCGCCGAGATCGAGCAGGAGCTGACCGCGGTGGCCGGGGTGCCGGTGACCGTCAGCTTCGTCCCCCACCTGATCCCGGTCACCCGCGGGCTGCTGGCCACCTGCTCGGCCCCCCTGTCCGGGGCGGCCACCACCGAGGACCTCCTCGGCCTGCTCCACCAACGCTACGGCGGCGAGCCCTTCGTCCGGGTCCTGCCCCCGGGGCGGCTCCCCGAGACCCGGCGGGTGGCGGGCACCAACATCGCCGAGGTCACCGCCCTGGTGGATCCCCGGACCGAGCGGGCGATCGCCATCGCCGCCATCGACAACCTCGGCAAGGGCGCCGCCGGCCAGGCGGTGCAGAACGCCAACCTCATGCTGGGCTTCGACGAGGCCACGGGCCTCGACGCAGCGGGCCTGGTGCCATGACGCCCGGTGCGCTGATGTCGACCGGCCGGCGACGACCCCGTGCGGTGGTTGGGGACCGATGACCGGGCGCGGACGACGAGGGAGCGTGACTGCATGACGGAAACAGAAGAGGGGGTGTGCGCCGCCGCGGGCTTCCGGGTGGCGGGGGTCGAGGCGGGCATCAAGCGCAGCCGGGGCCTGGACCTGGTCCTGCTGGTGAGCGACCGGGCGGCGGCGGTGGCGGGCACGTTCACCACCCACCCGGCCGCCGCCGCACCGGTGCAGGTGAGCCGGCCGCGGGCGGCGGCGGGCGCGGCCTGGGGCGTGGTGGTGAACTCGGGGTGCGCCAATGCCGTGACCGGTGCCCGGGGGCTGGCGGACGCGGTCGAGATGGCCGGCGCCGCCGCCGCCCAGATCGGCGTGCCCGCCGCGCAGATGCTGGTGTGCTCCACCGGCAAGATCGGCTCCTACCTGCCCATGGACCGGGTGGCGAAGGGGGTCGCGGAGGCGGCCGCGGGGCTGGGTTCGTCGCCTGCCGACGACGAGCTTGCCGCCCGGGCCATCCTCACCACCGACACCCGGCCCAAGCGGGTGGCGGTGCGCCATGAGGGGGGATGGGTGCTCGGGGGGATGGCGAAGGGCGCCGGCATGATCGCCCCCAACATGGCCACGATGCTGGCCTTCCTCACCACCGACGCGGTGGTGCCCGCGGCCCGGCTGCAGGCCGCCCTGCAGGCGGCGGTGGACGGCTCGTTCAACCGCATCACCGTCGATGGGGATCCCAGTACCAACGACACCGTCCTGGTGTTCGCCAACGGCGCTTGCGGGGTCACGCCCGCCGATGGGGAGCTGGAGGCGGCGCTGCGCACCGTGTGCGGGCGGCTGGCAGCCGCCATCGTGGCCGACGGCGAGGGTGCCACCAAGTTTGTCACCGTGCGTGTCACCGGGGCGGCAACCGACGCCGACGCCCGCCGGGCCGCCCGCACCGTGGCCGACTCCCCGCTGGTGAAGACCGCGCTCTTCGGCTCGGACGCCAACTGGGGCCGGGTGGCCGCCGCCCTGGGGAAGTCGGGGGTGGCCTGGGACCTCGGCGCCCTGAGCATCGCCATGGGGGGCGTGACCCTGCTCGACCGCGGGGTGATCGCCCCGCCCGAGGCGGTGGAGCGCGCCAACGTCGCCCTGCGGCCGCGGGAGGTGGGCATCGACTGCGACCTGGGGGTGGGCACCGGGGCGGGCACCATCTTGACCAGCGATCTCTCCCTGGGCTACGTGGAGATCAACGCCGAGTACGAGCCATGAGGCTGGCGACAGCGCAGGCGAAGGCCGAGGTGCTGACCGAGGCGCTGCCCTACATCCGGGCCTGGGCCGGGCGCCGTGTGGTGGTGAAGGCGGGCGGGGAGAGCGTGGACCAGGAAACAATGCTGGACTCGCTCGCCCGGGATCTCGCCCTGATGCGCTTCGTCGGCATGTCCCCGATCCTCGTCCACGGCGGGGGCAAGCAGATCTCGCACGCCATGCGGGCCGCGGGCAAGCTGCCCAACTTCGTCGGCGGCCGGCGGGTGACCGACGCCCAGACCGTGGCCATCGTGCGCGACGTGCTGTGGGAGATCAACGGGCGCCTGGTGGCCGCCCTGGCCCGCCACGGGGCCCGGGCGGTGGGGCTCTCCGGCGAGGAGGGCGCCATGCTGGCCACCCGCCGGGCGACGGGGCCGGCGGGCGAGGACCTGGGCTTCGTGGGCGACGTGGAGAAGGTCAACACCGGGCCTCTGGACAGCGCCCTCGACGATGACCTGATCCCGGTGGTCGCCCCGGTGGGGTCGGGCCCGGAGGGGCCCTACAACATCAACGCCGACCAGGCTGCCGCCGCGGTGGCCGTCGCGGTCGGGGCGCAGAAGGTGGTGCTCCTGACCAACGTCGAGGGGCTGTACGCCGACCTGGGCGACCAGGACAGCCTGATCTCGCAGGCGTCGGTGGCCTCACTCCAGGAGCTGCAGGCGCGCGGGACGCTGACCGAGGGGATGATCCCGAAGATCGGGTCGGTGATCGATGCCCTGACCAACGGCGTGGCCCAGGCGCACATCCTCGACGGGCGGGTGGCGCACGCGCTGCTGCTGGAGGTCTTCACCGACGAGGGCGTCGGCACCATGGTGCTGCCGTGAGCGCCGTGCAGCAGGCGGCCGCCGACGCCGTGGTGATGCCCACCTACCGGCGCTACCCGGTGACCTTCGTGCGGGGCAAGGGGATCTACCTGTACGACGAGGCCGGCCGGCCCTACCTGGACTTCGTTGCCGGGGTGGCCGTCACCGCTCTGGGGCACGCGCACCCGGCGGTAACCGAGGCGGTCGCCCGGCAGGCGGGCCGGCTCACGCATACGTCCAACCTCTACTACACCGAGCCCATGGCCGAGCTGGCTGCCCGGCTGTGCGGTCTGCTGGGCTGGGCGGACGGGCGGGTGTTCTTCGCCAACTCGGGAGCCGAGGCGAACGAGTGCGCCCTGAAGCTGGTCCGCCGCTGGTGGCGGGATGCCGGCCGGCCGGGCGATCCGCCGCTCACCGTGGCGGCCTGGGGCTCGTTCCACGGCAGGACCCTGCAGACGCTGGCCGCCACCGGGCAGCCGGCCAAGTGGGAGGCCTTCGCCCCGGTGCCGCCCGGATTCATCCACGTGCCCTACGGCGACTCCGCCGCCCTGGAGGCCGCCATGGGTCCTTCCGTTTCCGGGGTGCTGCTGGAGCCGGTCCAGGGCGAGGGCGGCGTGGTGGTCCCGTCCGACGGGTACCTCCCGGCGGCACGGGTCGCGTGCGACGCGCATGGTGCGGCACTGGTCCTCGACGAGGTCCAGACCGGCCTGGGGCGCACCGGGGCCTGGTTCGGATTCCAGCACTCGGGCGGGGCGGCGGTCCCGGACGTGATCACGCTGGCCAAGGCCCTGGGCAACGGGCTGCCGATCGGCGCCTGCGTGGCGAGGGGCGAGCTGGCCACCGCCTTCCACCCGGGCGACCACGCCACCACGGTGGGTGGCGGCCCGGTGGTGTGCGCCGCTGCCTTGGCGGTGCTGGAGGTGATCGAGCGCGACGGCCTGGTGGGGCGGGCCCAGCGGGTCGGGGCGCACCTGCAGGCGGGGCTGGAAGGTCTGATGGCGTCCCACCCGGCGGTCACCGGCGTCCGGGGGAAGGGGCTGCTGGTGGCGGTGCAGCTGGGTGCGGACTGCGCCCGGGACGTGGCGCTGGCCGCGCTCGCCGACGGCCTGCTGGTCAACGACGTCGCCCCGTCGGTGATCCGGCTGTGCCCGCCGCTGCTCATGGGCGAGGCGGAATGCGACGAAGCGGTAGCAACCCTGGGCAAGGCGCTGACGAAGGTTGAGGCATGACCCGCCATTTCCTCTCGTCCGACGACCTCTCCCCGGACGAGCAGGCCGCCCTGGTCCGGCGCGCCCTGGACCTGAAGCCGGCACGCTCGGACCACCCCCGCACGCTCCAGGGGCGCAGCGTGGGGATGATTTTCGAGAAGCCCTCCACCCGGACGCGGGTGTCCTTCGAGGTGGCGGCGGTGGAGATGGGCGCCCACCCGGTCCTGCTGCGCATGGACGAGGTCCAGCTCGGCCGGGGGGAGTCGGTGGCCGACACCGCCCGGGTGCTGTCCCGCTTCCTGGACGCCATCGTCATCCGCACCTTCGCCCAGGAGCGCCTGACCGAGCTGGCGTCGGCGGCGTCGGTGCCGGTCATCAATGCGCTCTCCGACTTCGAGCACCCCTGCCAGGCGCTCGCCGACGTCATGACCGTCGCCGAGCGCTTCTCGGTCCCGTCGTCCGTGCGCCTGTGCTACCTGGGCGATGGCAACAACAACGTGTGCCACTCGCTGCTGCTGGCCGGGGCGAAGGCCGGCTGGGCGGCCGTCACCATAGCCAGCCCCGAGGGTTACATGCCCAACCCCCTGGTGGTGGACCGGGCCCAGGAGATCGCCGCGGCCAACAAATCGAAGACCAAGATCGACGTCTGCTCCGACCCCGACGAGGCGGTGCGCGGGGCGCACGTCCTGTACACCGACGTGTGGGTCTCGATGGGTGAGGAGGGCCAGCGCAGCGAACGCCTGCAGGCCCTGCGGGACTACGCGCTCACCCGGCGCCGCCTGGAGGATGCCTCGCCCGGAGCCCTCGTGATGCACTGCCTGCCGGCGCACCGGGGCGAGGAGATCGAGGCGTCGGTGATCGACGGGCCGTCGTCGGTGGTCTGGGACCAGGCCGAAAACCGCCTGCACACCGCCAAGGCGGTGCTGGAGTGGCTGATGGATGGCACCGCAGCCCGGGGCCCGCGGTGACCGGTTCGAAGACCGAGCGCCAGCAGCGGATCGCCCGGCTTCTGGCCGAGGGTGGGGTGAGCAGCCAGGGTGAGCTGGTGGGCCTGCTGGCCAGCGCCGGTCAGGTGGCCACCCAGGCCACGGTGTCCCGGGACCTCGAGGAGCTGGGGGCGGTGAAGGTCCGGCGTCACGGGAGGGTCGTGTACGCTCTGCCCGGCTCCCCGGCCATCGTCGCCCCGCCCGGGGACGGCGCCCTGCGCAGGCTGCCACCCGGCCTGGTGAGTGAGATGGAAGCCGCGGGCAACCTTGTCGTCGTGCACACCCCACCGGGGTGCGCCGGCATGGTGGCGGCGGTCATCGACGGCGGTTCCCTGGACGGCGTGGCGGGCACCGTGGCGGGCGACGACACCATCCTCGTGGTGTGCCGGCAGGGGACACCGGTATCGGCGGTGGAGGCGACATTGCGGCTGCTCGCGGAGGGCAGCCCCCAATCCGGCACGGACCGGGAAAGGCACGGTGGACGGTGAAGGAGCGGGTGGTGCTGGCCTACTCGGGTGGTCTGGACACCACGGTAGCGGTGGGGTGGCTCCGGGAGGCGCTGGACGCGGACGTGATCTGCGTGGCTGCCGACGTGGGCCAGGGAGGAGACTTCGAGGCGCTCCGGGAACGGGCGCTGATGTCGGGGGCGGTGGAGGCGGTGGTGGTGGACGGCACCGACGAGTTCGCCGAGGACTACCTCCGCCCGACGCTGGCGGCCAACGCCCTGTACCAGGGGCGCTACCCCCTGGTCTCGGCGCTGTCGCGGCCGTTGATCTGCCACCACCTGGTGCAGGCGGCCGCCGAGTTCGGCGCCGGGTCGGTGGCCCACGGGTGCACCGGCAAGGGAAACGACCAGGTGCGCTTCGAGGTGTCGCTCGGGGCCCTGGCACCGCACCTCAAGGTGCTCGCCCCGGTGCGGGGCTGGGGCATGACCCGCGAGGAGACCCAGGCCTGGGGCATCGCCCACGGGCTCCCGGTGGCGACCACCTCAACCACCGGGGCCGGAGTGCCGGTCAAGGCGCCCTACTCCATCGACGAGAACCTCTGGGGCCGGGCCATCGAGTGCGGCCAGCTGGAGGACCCGATGGCCGAGGCACCAGACGACGTGTGGGAGCGCACAGTTCCCCCCTCGAAGGCTCCGACGGACCCCGCCTACTGCGTGCTCACCTTCGAGGCCGGGGTGCCGGTCGCCGTGGACGGCGAGCGCCTGCCCTTGGCGCAGCTCATCCGCCGGGTCGACGCCCTGGCCGGCAGCTTCGGGGTCGGCCGCCTCGACATGGTGGAGGACCGGGTGGTGGGCATCAAGTCCCGGGAGGTCTACGAGGTGGCGGGAGCACTGGTGCTCATCGACGCGCACCGGGACCTGGAGGCCTTGGTGCTGGACCGTGATGTGCTGCGCACCAAGCGCGGGCTGGAGGCCCGGTACGCTGAGCTGGTCTACGAGGGCCAGTGGTTCTCGCCCCTGCGGGAGGCGCTCGACGCCTTCAATGCCAATACCCAGCAGTACGTCAGCGGTGACGTCCGGGTGAAGCTCGAGCCCGGCTCGGCCCGCGTCGTGGGGCGCTCGGCGCCCGGCTCGCTCTACGACCTGTCGCTGGCCACCTATGACATCGGCGACACGTTCGAGCACGGGGCGGCGGAAGGCTTCGTCAAGTTGTGGGGCCTCCCGTTGAAGACGTGGGCCCGGGCACGCGGGCGCTCCTAGCCGGTGGCAGATCCGCTGTGGGGAGGGAGGTTCGGGGCGCCGCCCGCCGAGGCGCTCCGGGCCTTCACCGTCTCGCTGCCCTACGACCAGCGCCTGTGGCGCCAGGACCTTGCGGTCACCGGGGCCCACGCCCGCGGCCTGCAGCGCGCGGGCCTGCTGACCGCCGCCGAGCGGGCGGCGGTCGAGGAGGCGCTGGAGTCCGCCGCTGAGCTCTTCGAGTCCGGCGCCTTTGCCTTCGAGGAGGCCGACGAGGACATCCACTCCGCGGTCGAGCGCTTCCTCACCGCCCGCCTGGGCGACGTGGGCGCCAAGATCCACGCCGGCCGTTCCCGCAACGACCTGGTGGCCACCGACCTGCGCCTGTGGGTCAAGGGGGCCGCGGGGTCGGTGGCCGAGGGCATCGTGGGCCTGGAGCGCGCGCTCCTCGTGCAGGCCCTCGAGCACCGCGACAGCCTGGCCCCGGGGTACACCCACCTGCAGCGGGCGCAGCCGATCCTGTTCGCCCACCACCTGCTGGCCCACGCCTTCGCGCTCTCCCGGGACTTCGTCCGCATGGTGCACGCCTTCCGCGCCGCCGACGTCTCGGTGCTGGGCGCCGCCGCCTTCGCCGGCACCTCGTTGCCGCTGGACCCGCTCGCCACCGCCGGCGACCTCGGCTTCGGGGCGATCTTCGACAACGCCGCCGACGCCGTCTCCGACCGGGACTTCGCCCTGGAGTTCCTGTCGGCGGGCGCCGTCCTGGGGGCGCACCTCTCCCGGCTGGGCGAGGAGGTGGTGCTGTGGACCTCGGCCGAGTTCGGTTTCGCCGTGCTGGACGACGCCTATGCCACCGGGTCCAGCATCATGCCGCAGAAGAAGAACCCGGACATCGCCGAGCTGGCGAGGGCCAAGAGCGCCCGGTTGACCGCCAATCTCGTGCACCTGCTGGGGGTGGTGAAAGGCCTGCCCCTGGCGTACGACCGGGACCTGCAGGAGGACAAGGAGGCGGTCTTCGACACCGCCGACACGCTGATTGCCGGGCTGGCCGCTCTCGGGGGCCTGGTGGCGACGATGCGGTTCTCGCCCGCCCGCTTGGCGGCCGCCGTGGGGACCGCCTCGGCGGCGACCGACCTGGCCGAGTGGTTGGTGGCCGAGGGGGTGCCCTTCCGGGAGGCCCACCATGCGGTGGGAGGGCTCGTCGGCAAGCTGGCCGGGGAGGGTCGGGAGCTCGCGTCGGTGAGCCTGGGTGACCTGACCGCAGCCCACCCCTCGTTCCGGGCGCCGGCCCTGGAGCGCCTCGATCCGAGAGCCTGTGTCGAGGCCCGGCAGACCCACGGCGGCACGGCCCCGGAGCGCGTCGCGGACCAGATTGCCACCCTGGAGGCCGTCCTGGCCGAGCAGGAGCGCCGCCTGGAGGGCCTGCGGGCGTAGGTTCGTTTCGCAATGCGTCGATCTCCTGGCGGAGGGCCTGGCCCCGCTCGTGGGCCAGGGGGCGGCCTGCATCGCCGAGGAGTGCTCCGGCGGGCCCGGGGAGGACCGCTTCATCGGGCACTGGGAGGGCGACCTCGGCGGCATCCCGACCTCCCTCGACCAGTACCCCCCGGGGGGTGGGATGACCCCGGCGATGCCGTCGTGTGGGGCCGGGCGAAGGCGCTGTCGCCGGCGTGGCCGGCCGGTGGCGGGGAGGCTGGGTCCCCGGTGCGCTGGATAGGCCCGGGGGCCGCACCGGACTACGATGCCCGGCGTGCTATTCGCGGTTGCACCCGGCCCGCCCCAGTTGCTCCCCGCCCGGGAGCAGATGGCCTTCACCCTGGGCTTCCACATCATCCTGGTCCCGTTCGGGGTGGCCCTGACGACGCTGATGCTGCTGGCGGAGTACCGGGCCTACAAGCACGGCGACGAGGATGCCCTCCTGCTGGCCCAGCGCTGGTCGAAGGTGGCGGCGGTCCTCTTCGCCGTCGGTGCGGTCTCGGGCACGGTGCTGAGCTTCGAGATGGGGCTGCTGTGGCCCGGGCTCATGGGCCGCTTCGGGGCGGCGTACGGCATCCCGTTTGTGGTGGAGGGCATCTTCTTCTTCTTGGAGGCCATCTACCTGTCGGTCTACATCTACGGCTGGAAGCGCATGCGGCCCTGGACCCACTTCAAGATGGGGCTGCCGGTGGTGATCTCCGGGATGGGCGGGACGTTCTCGGTGGTGGCGGCCAACGCCTGGATGAACCTGCCCGGGGGGATCACGCTGCGCCACGGCAACGTGGTCGACGTCCGCCCGCTGGCGGTGTTCTTCAACCGGGCGTTCTGGTACGAGGCACTGCACATGCTGCTGGCCGCCTACGTGGTGGCCGGCTTCCTGACCGCCAGCATCTATGCCGTGGGCCGGCTGCGGTCGGGGCCCTCGCGCTACCGCCGGCTGGGGTTCCTGATCCCGTTCAGCGTGGCGGCCGTCGTCATCCCGGTGCAGATCTTCGTCGGCGACGTCGTCGCCCGGGAGACCTACCACAACGAGCCCGCCAAGTTCGCCGCCATCGAGCTGCTGTCCCACTCGGGGACCCACGTCCCGGAGACCCTCGGCGGGCTGATGATGGCCAACGGGACGGTCAAGTTCGGGATCCGGCTCCCCGACTTCGCCTCGCTGCTGGCCGGGTTCAGCGCCAAGACCGACATCAAAGGCCTGGAGACGGTGCCCAAGGAGATCCGGGCCCCCACCGAGCTGGTCAACATCGTGCACACCTCGTTCGACGCCATGGTGGGGACCGGCTTCGCCCTGCTCGGCCTGGCGTTGTGGTTCGGACTGGTCTGGGTGCGGAAGCGGGAGGTGCCCGGTGGCCGCCTGTTCTGGCTGGGCGCGGCACTGGCCGGCCTGGTATCGGTGGTGTCGTTGGAGTCGGGATGGGTGGTCACTGAGGTCGGCCGCCAGCCGTGGACGGTGGAGGGGCTGCTGCTGACCCGGGACGCGGTCACCCGGTCGGGGAACGTGTGGCTGTTCTTCACCGGTTCGGTGATCATCGTGGGTGGGGCGGGCATCGGGGCGATCGCCGTGCTGCTGGCGATGAAACGGCGCTGGTCGGCGGGGGCCGAGGCCGGGTTCGATGTGCCGTACGGGCCGGACGAGGGCGTCGAGGCGGTGACCCAGCCGTGAGGACGGTCGCCGCCGGGATGCTCTTCGTGGTCCTGACGGCCTACGCCATGTTCGGGGGCGCCGACTTCGGGGCCGGGTTCTGGGACCTGACCGCGGGAGGCGCCGAGCGCGGGCGGCGGCCACGGGCGCTGATCGACCACTCGATCGGGCCGGTGTGGGAGGCCAACCACGTGTGGCTGATCTTCTGCCTGGTGCTGGCCTGGACCGCATTCCCCCCGGTATTCGCCGCCGTCATGCGGACGCTGTACGTCCCCCTGGGGCTGGCGGCGCTCGGCATCGTGTTGCGCGGGTCGGGGTTCGCCTTCCGGAAGGTGTCGGTGCGGACCTCGGCACAGCGCGCGACCGGGGCGACCTTCGCCGCCTCGTCGGTGGTCACCCCCTTCTTCTTCGGCACGGCGGCGGGAGCGATTGCCACCGGGAGGGTGCCCCTGCACCGGTCGGCGGGCTCGCTGGAGATCTGGTTCACCCCGACCTGCCTGTTCACCGGGGCGCTGGCGGTCGTGACCTGCGCCTACCTGGCAGCAGTGTTCCTGACCGCCGAGGCCCGCCAGCGGGGTGAGGCCGACCTCGAGATCTATTTCCGCAACCGCTCCCGCCTGGCGGCGGCGGGGGCCGGCCTGATCTCGGCGGGGGGGCTGGTGGTGCTGCACCGCGCGGCCCCGCACCTCCTGCACCGCCTTCTTGGGCCGGGGATCCCGTTCGTGATCCTGTCGGCGCTGACGGGCGTGGGGGTGCTCGGGCTGCTCCACAAGGCGGACCCCCGGCTGCTGCGGGTGATGGCGGCGCTGGCGGTGGGGTCGGTGATCGCCGGGTGGGGGGTGGCACAGTACCCCTACCTGCTGGGCAACCACGCCTCGATCGCATCGGCGGCGGCGCCCATGGCGACCCTGGAGACCCTGGCCGGGATCTTCGTGGTCGCCGCCGCGCTGGTCCTCCCGTCGCTCGGCATCCTGTACGTGCTGCACCAGCGGGGCCGGCTGGAGAGCGGGTAGGCAGCGGAACCGGTCGGGAGCGGTCGGGACCCGTCTGGGACAGGTTGGGACAGGCTGGGACCCTGTGGCGGAGAATGGCGCCGTGCAGGGCCTCGAGAAGCTGCGGCGAGGGGTGGCCTGGGCGCTGGACCCGGTCGTGTGGATCTTCGTGCTCGCGGGCACCTTCGAGGTGCTCACGGGTGACCCGAGCCTGCATGCGACGCTGCTGTACGCCGTGGCGGCGGTGCTGGTGGTCGACAGCGTCCGGCGCCGGGTGGGGGGGCGGCCGGCGCCGCAGGATTCCCGCCCCGCAGCTCCACCCCGCTCTCCCCGGGTTACCGTGCTCCTGCTGGCGGCCGGCGTGGCCTTCGGCGTCATCGTCGGCACGTTCCGGCGCTACACCCTGCCCGTCACCGTCGCCATCTGGGTGCCCGGGGCCCTGGCCGTCGTCTGGGCCTGGCGGGTCCCGTCCCGGGCTTCGTCGGCCCCCAGGCTCACCGGCTTCGGCATCGCCGCCTGGGCGGGCCTCTTCGCCACCGTGGGGATCTGGGAGCTGGTGGCGCTGCTGTTCCAACCCTCGCTCAGCGTGAACTCGCCCGGCCACCCGACCCTGAGCACCCTCCTGGACCCGGTGCTGGGTCACCCCCTGGGCCGCATGGTGGCGATCGGGGCCTGGCTCGCGGCCGGATGGTTCCTGGTGGAGCGGTGAGCAGCCGGTTCCTGACCGAAGCCGGCTTCGTGGCCCTCGCGCTTGTCGGGGTGCTGCTCGAGGTGCTCGCCCGCCTGCCGGGGTCCCGGATCCCGACGCTGGGCTCCGCGGTGACCCGGGCGATGCGGAGCCGGTCGGGGCGGGTGGGGATCATCGCCGGGTGGGCGTGGATCGGGCTGCACTTCTTCGCCCGCTGAGTGCCGTCCGGTTTGCCGGCCGGTTGCCGGCCCAAAATGGTTGCCGGCCCAAACGGACCGCTGGGTACCATCGAAGGTGATGCCGCCTACCAATGCCGAGGTCGCCGCTGCACTCCACGAGCTGGCTGACCTGCTGGAGATCGAAGGGGGCGACCGCTTCCGGATCCTTGCCTACCGGCGGGCGGGTGACGCCGTGGCGGTGCTCGGGCGCTCGGTGTCGGGGATCCCCGAGGCCCAGCTGGTCGAGGTGCACGGGATCGGCAAGGCGACCGCCGGCAGGATCGCCGAGCTGGTGTCCACCGGTCGGATGCGGGCGCTCGACGCACTGCGGGAACGGTTCCCACCCGGCGTCCTGGAGATGACCCGCCTGGGCGGTCTGGGGCCGAAGAAGGCCCTGGTTCTGCACCGGGCGCTGGGGGTCACCTCCCTCGAGGAGCTGCGGGAGGCGGTGGACGCCGGACGGCTGCGCGAGGTGCCCGGGTTCGGCGCGCGCTCCGAGGACAACGTCCGCCGGGCGCTCGAGCGCCACGCCCGCATTGAGCAGCGGACCCCCATGGGGACCGCCCTCGGCCTGGCCGAGGACCTCCTCCGGCCGATCCGCCAGCACCCCGCGGTCGAGCGGGCGGCCTACGCCGGCAGCCTGCGGCGCATGCGGGACACCATCGGCGACCTCGACATCCTCATCGCCACCAGTGACCCGGCGGGCGTGCTGCGCGCATTCGCCGGGCCGGGCGACGGGCCGTTCGACTCCTCGCTCGACACCGCCAGCGAGGTGATCGCCCGGGGGCCGGCCAAGGTCTCCCTCGTCAGCGGCTCCGGGCTGCAGGTCGACCTCCGGGTGGTGGCGGGGGACCAGTTCGGCTCCGCGATGCAGTACTTCACCGGGTCGCAGGCCCACAACGTGAAGGTGCGGGAGCACGCAGTGCGCAGCGGGCTGAAGCTGTCCGAGTACGGCCTGTTCCGGGGGGCGGAACGCATCGCCGGGGCCAGCGAGGAGGAGGTGTACGCCGCCCTCGGCATGCAGACGCCGCTGCCCACCCTGCGGGAGGACCGGGGTGAGGTGGAGCTGGCGCTGCGGGGGGCGCTCCCGAGGGTGGTGGTGCTGGAGGACCTGCGGGGCGACCTGCAGAGCCACTCGACGTACTCGGACGGCCGCCGGACGCTGCGCGAGATGGCGATGGCCGCCGCCGCCAAGGGCCACCAGTACTACGCCGTCACCGACCACGGGGCCAATCTGGCCGTCACCCGGTCGCTGTCGCTGGCCGACATCGACGCCCAGGCCCGGGAGGTCGCCGAGATCAACGAGGAGCTGGGTGGGCGCATGGTGCTGCTGCACGGCCTCGAGGCCAACATCGGCCTCGACGGGGAGCTCGACTACCCGGACGAGGTGCTCGCCCGCTTCGACGTCGTGGTGGCCAGCCTCCACCACCAGTTGGCGATGGAGCGCCCGGCGATGACCCGCCGCGTGCTGAAGGCGCTGCGCAACCCGGAGGTCAACATTTTCGGCCACCCCACCGGGCGGATGCTGCCCCGGCGGCCGGCGTCGGACTTCGACATCGAGCAGGCGTGCCGGGTCGCAGCCGAGGAGGGCGTCGCCATGGAGATCAACTCCAGCCCCCGCCGCCTCGACCTCAAGGACGAGCACGTGGTCATTGCCCGGGAGGCGGGGTGCGTGTTCGCCATCTCCACCGATGCCCACTCGATCGGCGAGCTGGACTACCTGCGCTTCGGGGTGGGGACTGCCCAGCGGGGGTGGGTGACGCCCGAGCGGGTCATCACCACCTGGCCGCTCGGAGAGCTGCGCCCCTTCCTGGCCAAGGCCTGACTGCCATGGGTGCGCTGTCCCGGCGGTTCTACGGGCGCGACCCGCTGCTGGTGGCACCGGACCTCATCGGCCGGTTGCTGGTGAGCGATCTCCCCGCCGGGCGGGTGAGCGGGCGCATCGTCGAGGTGGAGGCCTACTGCGGCCCCGCCGACCCGGCGAGCCACGCCTACCGGGGCCGGACGCCCCGCAACGCCGTCATGTTCGGGCCGCCCGGCCACCTCTACGTGTACTTCTCGTACGGCATGCACCACTGCGCCAACGTGGTCTGCGAGGCGGAGGCCAGCCCGGGGGCGGTGCTGCTCCGGGCGGTCGAGCCCGTGGACGGGATTGCGCTGATGCGGGAGCGGCGGGGGGGCGGGGCGGACAGGCTCCTGTGCCGGGGTCCGGGGCGGCTGGCCCAGGCGTTCGGGATCGACCTGGCTTTGAACGGGGCGGACCTGGTGGCGGGGCCGGTCTCGGTCCGGGGACCAGCCCGGGTTTCGGGGACCGTGGCGGCGAGCCGGCGCATCGGGATCTCCAAGGCCACCGAGGAGCTCTGGCGGTTCTACGAGCCTGGGCCATGGGCGAGCCCGATGCGATGATGTCAGGCGTGATCCCGTTCGACGACCAGGTCCGCATCCTCCGCTCGGGGGCCGCCGCGGTCATCCCGGACGCCGAGTTCGACCTCCGGCTGAAGGAGGCCATCGAGGACCGGCGGCCGCTGCGGGTGAAGCTCGGGCTGGACCCGACGGCGTCCCACGTGCACCTCGGGTGGACGGTCGTGCTGCGCAAGCTGCGCCAGTTCCAGGATCTCGGCCACCAGGCAGTGCTCATCATCGGCGACTTCACCGCCCAGGTGGGCGACCCGTCAGGCAAGTCGGAGACCCGCAAGCCCTTGTCGGAATCGGAGGTGCGGGCGTACGCCGAGGCGTTGCTCGACCAGTTCCGCCTCGTCCTCGACCTCGACCGCCTCGAGATCCGCTGGAACTCGGAGTGGCTGGCAGGGATGGACATGCGCCGGGTCCTGCAGGTGACCTCGCAGTACACCGTCGCCCGGATGCTGGAGCGGGACGACTTCGCCAAGCGCTATGCCAGCGGGAGCCCGATCTCGGTCGTCGAGTTCCTGTACCCGCTCATGCAGGGCTACGACTCGGTGGTGGTCGACGCCGACGTCGAGCTGGGAGGAACCGACCAGACCTTCAACCTGCTGGTGGGCCGGGACCTGCAGGAGCGGATCGGCAACGGGCAGCGGCGCCAGATCGCCCTCACGATGCCGATCCTCGAGGGGACCGATGGCGTGCACAAGATGAGCCAGTCCCTGGGCAACTACATCGGGATCACCGAGCCCGCCGACGACATGTTCGGCAAGGTGATGCGGATCCCCGACTCCCTGATCGGCAAGTACTTCCGGCTCGTGACCGACCTCGGGCCCTGGCAGGTGGACGAGATCGAGGCCGCCCTCCTGGACGGCACGCTGGCGTGGGTGGAGGCCAAGCGGCGACTGGCGTCCGAGGTCGTGCGCCTGTACCACGGAGCGGAGGCAGCGGACGAGGCCCGGGCGCACTTCGACCGTGTCCACAAAGAGCGGCGGCTGCCCACAGCGAGCGAGATCGAGGAGCGGCAGGTGCCCGCGGGGTGCGTGGACGGGGCCGGCATGGTGTGGGTCCCCCGCCTGCTGGCCGAGCTCGGCCTGGCGGCGTCGAATGGCGAAGGGCGCCGGCTGATCGTCCAGGGCGGGGTGCGCCTCGACGGCGACCCGGTCGGGTCCGAGACCCTGGGCCTGGATGCCCTGGCGGGCCGGGTCCTGCAGGTGGGCCGGCGGCGGTTCGTCCGGCTTGCCGCCGGATCCGCCGATGATTCACCCGGACGGCCGGATGAAGTTGACAGGGGAGCGGGGGCGAGGTAGGTTTGCTCCTGCCCGAGCGGCGATGCGCGTCGCTTGGGAGCCACCTCGTACAACTGCACAAGGGGGCCAAGAAGACCAGTCCGACCCTACGAAGTTCGCAGGTTCGCTCTGGCCGTCGGCAGAAGCCGACGGTTTTTTTGGGCCCTGAACCAGGTGACGGGGCCGGCTGAGCCGGAGTGGGCTCGGTCGATCCGGTGACCTGGAGGCAGGGAAGAGTTGGGTGCTCCTTGAGAACTAAACAGCGTGTTCGTAGAAGAACGCCAGTGCTTCGCGAACCCACATTCCGTGCGTCCGGGCAACCGGCGCACTGAGTTTGGTAGTAGCGGCAAACGAACACAAATCCGAACAACACGCAGTCGGAAAACTTCTTTTTCGGCCTGCGTTACGTCGGAGCCTAACTCTCGGATTCTGGGCTGCATCCTCACAGAGCAGCCTTGTGATCTCTTACGGAGAGTTTGATCCTGGCTCAGGACGAACGCTGGCGGCGCGCTTAACACATGCAAGTCGAGCGATCGGCCAGGGGGGTAACCCCTTGGTACGGAGCGGCGAACGGGTGCGTAACACGTGAGGAACCTACCCTGGGCTCCGGGATAACAGCGGGAAACCACTGCTAATACCGGATATTCTCCCCCAACCGCATGGTCGGGGGAGCAAAGGTCAGCCGGCCCGGGATGGTCTCGCGGCCCATCAGCTTGTTGGCGGGGTAACGGCCCACCAAGGCAGCGACGGGTAGCTGGTGTGAGAGCATGACCAGCCACACTGGGACTGAGACACGGCCCAGACTCCTACGGGAGGCAGCAGTGGGGAATCTTGCGCAATGGGCGAAAGCCTGACGCAGCGACGCCGCGTGAGGGATGAAGGCCTTCGGGTTGTAAACCTCTTTCAGCAGGGACGAAGCGAAAGTGACGGTACCTGCAGAAGAAGCCCCGGCCAACTACGTGCCAGCAGCCGCGGTAATACGTAGGGGGCGAGCGTTGTCCGGATTTATTGGGCGTAAAGAGCTCGTAGGCGGCTTCGTAAGTCGGATGTGAAATCCCTCGGCTTAACTGGGGGCGGCCATTCGATACTGCGAGGCTAGAGGCCGGTAGGGGGACATGGAATTCCTGGTGTAGCGGTGAAATGCGCAGATATCAGGAGGAACACCGGTGGCGAAGGCGGTGTCCTGGGCCGGTCCTGACGCTGAGGAGCGAAAGCTGGGGGAGCAAACAGGATTAGATACCCTGGTAGTCCCAGCCGTAAACGATGGGTGCTAGGTGTGGGAGGCTATCGACGCCTTCCGTGCCGCAGCTAACGCATTAAGCACCCCGCCTGGGGAGTACGGCCGCAAGGCTAAAACTCAAAGGAATTGACGGGGACCCGCACAAGCGGCGGAGCATGTGGCTTAATTCGATGCAACGCGAAGAACCTTACCTGGGCTTGACATCAGGGGAAAAGCCGCAGAGATGTGGTGTCCGTAAGGGCCCCTGACAGGTGGTGCATGGCTGTCGTCAGCTCGTGCCGTGAGGTGTTGGGTTAAGTCCCGCAACGAGCGCAACCCCTGCCTTTAGTTGCCAGCGAGTAATGTCGGGGACTCTAGAGGGACTGCCGGCGTAGAGCCGGAGGAAGGTGGGGATGACGTCAAGTCATCATGCCCCTTATGTCCAGGGCTGCACACATGCTACAATGCTGACCACAATGGGCGGCAACCCCGCAAGGGTGAGCGAATCCCAAAAAAGTCAGCTAAGTTCGGATCGGGGTCTGCAACTCGACCCCGTGAAGTCGGAGTCGCTAGTAATCGCGGATCAGCAACGCCGCGGTGAATACGTTCCCGGGTCTTGTACACACCGCCCGTCACACCACGAAAGTTGGCAACACCCGAAGCCGGTGGCCTAACCGCAAGGAGGGAGCCGTCGAAGGTGGGGTTGGCGATTGGGGTGAAGTCGTAAGCACGTTGCGACCCCCGCTGGTAACAGCGGGAGAAAAACTCGGCTATTTGCTGGAAACCCCGAGCATCCGGCGGTACTGTCACACCCCTTCCGTAAGGTTGGGAATGTGGACAGTGACAATCCGACCGGTGCGGGCAATCAGCAGGGAAGTCATTTCGAGGGTCCCTTAGCCCTTGGTCTGACCCCTCAGAGACTACACGCCGAGCTCCTGGCAAAGAATAGGGCCGGGCTTGAGGCCTACCTGCAGGGAGCCCTGCGGGATGGCACGTACAGCTCGGCGCATCGGACTCACCGCATCGGCCAAAACGACCTCGGATAACAATCCCAGTGCGGCCGTGGACCCGAACTACTGGAGAATGTATGTTCGGGCCGAGTCCCATGCTGATTTCATCAGTGCCGTCGGGTCATGGCATCCGAGGAAGCGGCAGCAGATGGAAGCCAGGATGAAGATATAGTCCACGCCTCATGGCGACATGGGGATCTACGTGAACAAGGTAGCCGTACCGGAAGGTGCGGCTGGATCACCTCCTTTCTAAGGAGTTTGACTCCTAGTCGATCGCTGGTAGTTCGTGCCGGAGGCTTCAGCCGAAGGCAATGCGGGCACGCTGTTTAGTTCCGAGGGAGCACCCTCGGACGCGTGACTGCCAATCCGGCAGCCCACCGAATAGATGGATGGGCTGTCGTTGGCATGTCCGGACCCCGGTCCACCACCAGGCTCCACAGCCTGACGGGCCTGGGGCCGTGCGGCACCTTGAGAACTGCATAGCGAGCGCGAGCATCAAACTCGGTCAAGTTAGTAAGGGCACTCGGTGGATGCCTTGGCGCCAAGAGGCGATGAAGGACGTTGCAGGCTGCGATAAGCCACGGGGAGCTGCCAAACAAGCGTTGATCCGTGGATTTCCGAATGGGGGAACCCGGCGACCGTCATGGGTCGTCATCCTGGTCTGAATCCATAGGGCCAGGAAGCGAACCGCCTGAACTGACACATCTCAGTAGGGCGAGGAAGAGAAAACAACCGTGATTCCCTGAGTAGTGGCGAGCGAAACGGGAACAGCCTAAACCTGTGTCGTGTGATAGCCCGGTGGCGTTGCGACATGGGTGTTGTGGGACGCACCAGGCCTGACGCCGGTCAGGCCAGGGAGTTACAAAGCTCTGCGGTAGACGAACATTCTGGAAAGCTCGGCCACAGTGGGTAACAGCCCCGTAGTCGAAACCGCACAGCCTCCCGGTGCTCATCCCAAGTAGTGCGGGACCAGGGAAATCCCGTGCGAATCTGCCGGTACCACCCGGTAAGGCTAAATACTCCTTGGCGACCGATAGTGAACTAGTACCGTGAGGGAAAGGTGAAAAGTACCCCGGGAGGGGAGTGAAATAGTACCTGAAACCGAGTGCCTACAAGCCGTTGGAGCGTCCCGTACTGGGCAACCAGTACTTCGTGACAGCGTGCCTTTTGAAGAATGAGCCGGCGAGTTAGCGCTCCGTGGCAAGGTTAAGGCATATGCCGGAGCCGTAGCGAAAGCGAGTCCTAACTGGGCGTTTAGTCACGGGGTCTAGACCCGAAGCCGAGTGATCTATCCATGGCCAGGCTGAAGCGAAGGTAAGACTTCGTGGAGGGCCGAACCGACCTGGGTTGAAAACCGGGCGGATGAGCTGTGGTTAGGGGTGAAAGGCCAATCAAACTCGGTGATATCTGGTTCTCCCCGAAATGCATTTTGGTGCAGCCTCACGTGTTTAGC
>DASTWV010000030.1 GCA_035765775.1 Actinomycetota bacterium
GTGGGTCGTCCGTACGCTGATAGCGAGCGGCCTGGGGACCTCGCCTCGGATGTCGAAGAAGCTCAGGCATCCCTCGGCCTTGGTGTCCGTGGCCTCCGAACGCCAGACGACGGTGGGATTCACAAGGGTGATGTGGTGGTCGGAGTCGGGGGGCTGGACGATGGCTATCGCACGGGCGATGCCGATCTGGGGGGCCGCGATGCCGACGCCTTTGGTGAAGGGGTAGATGGCCTTTAGCTTGGGGACGTATCTGAGAGGGACTCGTGACCATTTCGTGCCCACGAGCCCTTCTCTGCAGGCCAGCCCGGCACCCCAAGCCGGACTCCTGTCGGGACGTTTTGGCTTACGCACAGCTAATTTGCGGAGGCGGACGGGAATCGAACCCGCCCACCGACTCTCATCGGCGCACTGGTTTTGAAGACCAGGAGGGCCACCAGGCCCCAGTCGCCTCCGCCACGCAGGATAGCAACGGACTAGAACAAACTACCCTCGCCCGCGAAATCGCCGAAGGACACGTCACCATGGAGGGGTGAGCATTCAGGCAGACCCGGCCCTGCCCGGCACGACGCACCCCCCAACGCCCCAAACGGCCCCCGCCTTCGCCCTTCAGGTCCGGGGCCTCCGCAAAGTCTACGGCGAGAAGGTCGCTGTCCAGGCCCTCGACCTCGACATCCCGGCGGCCAGTTTCTTCGGCCTCGTCGGCCCCAATGGCGCCGGCAAGACCACCACGCTGCGCATGTGCACCGGGCTGCTGAAGCCCGACGCCGGCCAGGTGTGGGTCAACGGGATCGACGTCTGGCACGACCTGGCCCGGGCCAAGGCGGTGGTGGGCGTGCTCCCCGAGGACCTGCGCCTCTTCGAGCGCCTGACCGGGGTCGAACTCCTCACCTTCACCGGCCTCCTCCGTGGGCTCCCCGAGGACACGGTCAAGGAACGGTCCAACGAGCTCCTCGACGCCTTCGGCCTCACCGATGCCGCCGGCACCCTGGTCATCGATTACAGCCACGGCATGCGCAAGAAGATCGGCCTGGCGGCGGCCCTGCTGCACGGCCCCCGGGTGCTGTTCCTCGATGAGCCCTTCGAGGCCGTCGACCCGGTCTCCGCCCTGGCCATCCGCCAGGTGCTGGAGCGCCACATCCGCAGCGGGGCAACCGTGGTGTTCTCCAGCCATGTCATGGATCTGGTCGAGCGCCTCTGCGACCGGGTGGCCATCGTCCACCAGGGCCGCATCGTCGCCCAGGGGCCGATCGACGACGTCAAGAACGGCCACACCCTCGAGGAGACCTTCGTCCGCCTGGTCGGCGGCGACCAGTCCCGGGGTGGGGAACTGGGATGGCTCGGTACTTCGTCCGCCTGAAGGTCGCCCTCACCGCCAACAACCTCCGCTCCGGCTGGCGCCGGCGGGTCGGGCTGATCCTCGGGCTGTTCGTCTGCTTCTGGGTGGTCATCGGGGGCTTCGCGACCCTGGCAAACCCCCAGCACCAACAAACCGCAGTCCCCGCCATCTTCGACGCCTTCTTCGTCGCCTGGCTCTGCCTGCCGCTGCTCGGCCTGGGCAGCGACGAGACCCTCGACCCCTCGAAGCTGGCCCTCCTCCCGCTCACCCGCCGCCAGCTCATGACCGGCCTGCTGTGCGCCAGCCTGGTAGGCCTCGCCCCGGTGGCCACGCTGCTGACCCTGACCGGGACCTTCGCCGGCTCCCCCGGCCGTGCCCCGGCCCTCGCCCTGACCGCCCTCGCGATCGCCATCGAGCTGGTCCTGTGCGTGGTCGGGTCCCGGGCGCTCACCACGGCCCTGTCCAGCATCCTGCGCTCCCGCCGGGGCAAGGACCTGCTCGGCTTCGCCTTCGCCATCGTGGCAGTCATGCCGTTCCTGGCCAGCCAGGTCCTGTCGAGGGTGGACCTGCGGGCGGGCAATCACGGCGTGCTCATCGGGTCGGCCAGCAAGAGCCTCTCCTGGCTTCCGCCGGGCTGGGCTGCAAAGGCAGTCCTCTGGGCCCGCAGCGGCGACGACCTCAAGGCGACCGGTGCCCTCGCCGCCGCCGCAGCGGCCATCGGCCTGCTCCTTTGGTTTTGGAGCGCCATGCTCCAGCGCGCCCTCACCACCGCCGAGGCAGGCCCGTCACGGGCCGCCAGAAAGCCTTCCGACCTCTTCGGCGGGGTCATGCGCTGGCTGCCCCGCACGCGGACGGGGGCTGTCGCCGCCAAGGAGCTGCGCTATACCTGGCGGGACCCCCGCCGCCGGGCCGCCCTGGTGACGATCGTGCTCCTGCTGGCGGTGCCCGCCACCGCCCTGGCGAAAGGGCGGGGCTCCCCCCGGCTGGTGTTCGTCGCCGCCGGGGCCGCCCTCGTGTTCGCCCTGCAGGCGCTGAACCAGTTCGGCTCCGACGGGCCCGCCTTCTGGACCAACGTCGCCGCCGCCCGGGATCCGGCTATCGACTTCCGGGGCAAGAACCTCGCCTCCGCCCTCCTCGGCCTCGCGGTGGCGTCGGTGGCGGCGGTCCTCCTCGGTGCCCTGCTGCATGCCTGGTCCTTCGTGCTCCCGACGATCTTCCTCGCCGCTTCGGTGTCCGGGGTCGCCCTGGGCGTGGCCAACCAGGTTTCGGTGCTGGTGCCCTTCCCGCTCCCGGACTCGATGACCAACCTGTGGGCCGGCCCGGGGTGCCTGACCGTGCTCGCCAGCCTGTCCGCCCTGGTGGTCATCGCCGCCCTGCTCACCCCGGTGGCGGTCGCCGTGGGCGTCTCGCTGGCCCTGTGGCCGCACGCCCTCGTCCTCGCCGCCCTGGCCGCCGCCGCCTACGGGGCCGCCATCTGGCGCCTCGGCCTGGCCATCGCCACCCGACGCCTGCGGCTGCAGGAGCTCCCTATCCTCGAGATTGTCTCCGGCCGGGCCGGCGCGTAGGACCCGCGTCCTTTGTCCTGCCTACTTGGGCGGAGGTGGGGCACACAAGCCGCTCTCAGCACGGCTTTTGTTGCTTGCTTAGACGTCTAAGGGTCGAGTGGGGCCGCCGCCTCGGATTTGTTTAACGCCCCGCGGGCGAAGCGCTCGGCTCGGGCGGGGCGGGGGAGGGCCTCGCCTCCTCCCAGGCACGCTGGAGGGTCTGTTCGAACGCCTCGATGGGCTGGGCGCCACGGATCCCGTAGCGCCGGTCGATGACGAAGAACGGCACGGCGCTTGCTCCCAGTGAGTACGCCTGGCGCTGGTCGGCGATCACCTCGGCGGCGTAGGCGTCGCTCCCGAGCACGCGTGTGGCCTCGGCCGGGTCCACACCTGCCTCCTCGGCCAGGGCGACGAGGGTGTCCCGGTCACTGATGGCGAGGCCCCGGGCGAAGTACGCGGCGTACAGCCCGTCCATGAGCTCGGCCTCCCGACCAGTGCGGGACGCCAGGTGGACAAGACGGTGGGCATCGAAGGTATTGGCCCGGATCCGGTCGGTGTGGAACGGCAGGCCCTCACCCGCGGCGGCATCGGCCGCTTGGCGCTCGAAGCGCTCCGCCTCGGCCACCGAGACGCCGTACTTCTCGGCCAGCATCTCCACGATGGGCATGGACGCCACCGCCGGCGCGGAGGGGTCGAGCTGGAAGCTGCGGTGCCGGATGACGACCTCCCCGGCATACGGAGCCTGGCCGAGGGCACGGCGGAACCGCCGCTCACCGATATAGCACCAGGGACAGACGATGTCGCCCCAGATCTCTACGATCATGCTCACTCTCCCGGGATGGTCGTGCTTCGCTTCTAATACTAACCACGCCTCGTCCGGAGGCAGCCGGGCCCGCCGGGGCCGCGGGCCGGGCGCCCGACCACAACCGGTAGGGTGGCGACCACATGAGCAGCCTCCGCCGCGACGCGCTCGCCCGGCCCTTCGAGCTGCCGCCCGGCATGTCGGGCGTCCTGCCCAGCCAGTGGCTGGAGCAGGCCATCGACCTCGGTGCCATCACGTCGGAGCGCTACCGCATCCCGGCCGCCAGCGTGCAGCCCGCCAGCGTCGACCTGCGCCTGGGCGAGGTCGCCTACCGCCTCCGGTGCAGCTTCCTCCCCGAGGGCGAGAGCATCGACGCCAAGCTGGCCGACCTGTCGATGGGCGAGATCGACCTGCGGGACGGGGCGATCCTGGAGCGCAACCGCCCCTACCTCATCCCGCTCATCGAGGAGCTGGACCTCCCGCCCACGCTGGCCGGGCGCACCAACCCCCGCTCCAGCACCGGCCGGCTGGACATCTTCACCCGGGTGATCGCCGACTCGGGCTACAGCTTCGACGAGGTCCCCGCCGGCTACCGGGGGCGGCTCTACCTCGAGATCGTCTCCCGCTCCTTCACCGTGTTCGTGCGCACCGAACTCAGCTTGAACCAGCTCCGCCTCCAGGTGGGTAAGTCCCGCCGGGCCGACGCCGAGGTGGTGGCCCTGCACGCCGCCGACCCCCTCCTCTACGCCCGCGGTGCCCCGCTGCCCGAGGCTGAGCTGGTCTTGGGCGACGGGCTCTTCCTGAGCGTCGACCTCGCCGGCGACGGCGGTGGGCGCATCGGCTACCGGGCGAAGAAGAACAGCCAGCTGCTGGACCTCACCAAACGCAACCACTACGACCCGGACGACTTCTGGGAGCCGGTGCACCGGGAGCGGGGCAACCGCCTCGTCCTGGAGCCCGAGGAGTTCTACCTGCTCATCTCCCGGGAGCGGGTGCGCATCCCGCCCGGCTACTCAGCCGAGATGACCCCCTACGACCCCACCAGCGGCGAGCTGCGCACCCACTACGCCGGCTTCTTCGACCCCGGCTTCGGCCACACGCCCGACGCCGACCAGCAGGGCAGCAAAGCGGTGATGGAGGTCCGGGCGCACGACGTCCCGTTCATGCTGCAGGACGGCCAACGGGTGGCGAAGCTGGTCTTCGAGGAGCTGGCCGAGGCGCCCTCCATCCTCTACGGGCAGGACATCGGCTCGGCCTACCAGCACCAGGAGCGGATGCTGAGCAAGCACTTCCGGGCCTAGGGCCGGAGGGGCGCAGGGCACTCTGAGGCCTACGAGATGGCGCGATGTCTCCACAGTGGAGAACTCGCGCCACGCCGCCACGCCGCCACGCCGCCGACCCGCCCCGCCGCCACGCCGCCGACCCGCCCACGCCGCCACGGTGCCACCCCGCCCCGCAGGCGGGAACGAGCTACGGCGCCGCAGGCGGCGTCGGCCCGGGCTCCGGGCCCGCCGGCTTGTCCACCGGGACCGACACGGCCGGGACCGCCGGCTTCTCGACCACGACGGCGCTCGCCGTGCTGGCCGCGGCGCCCTCGGCCTGCGCAGCCTCATCCGAGTGCATGCCGGCCTTCAACTCGTCGCCGAGGCCCCCGGCGGCCTTGCGGAACTCCCCGAGCCACCGGCCCACCGACCGCCCGATCTGGGGCAGCCGCTTCGGCCCGAACAACACGAGGCCGACTATGGCGACTAGGAGGAGCTTGTCGGGGGCGAAGAGGTTATCGAGCACGATGCCTCCGTTCGATCGTCGAGACCCATCGTACTACCTCAAGAGTCCACCGCCATCGCCTCGGTCTCGGCCTGGCCCTCGGCCGCGCCCAGGGCGTTCTGGCCCTCGGCCCGCAGGCGGCGCAGGAGCCGTTCCATCAGCGCTCGGCTGGCCCCGACCGACTTTCCGGGCGGCGTATGGGCGATCACCCGCAGTGTGACGCTCTCGAAGGTCATCGACTCGCTGAACACCTCGGGCGGCGACTGGATCACCTCGATCCACGACGGGTCACCGGCGAAGCTCTTGGCCTCCTCGCTGATGGTGTCCAGCGCCCCCACGATGTCCGCCTCGTAGGGCAGGACGATGTCCACCGTCATCCGCACCCAGTCCAGGCTGGCGTTGGCCACCCTGCGCACCTCGCCGTTGGCCACGAACCACACCTTGCCGTCGTCGGCCCGGAACCGGGTGCGCAGCAGCGTGAGGTCCTCGACGATCCCGCTGATGTCGTCCAGCAGGATCCGGTCGCCCACGGCGTACTGGTCCTCGCCCAGGATCAGGAACCCGGAGAGGAGGTCCTTCACCAGGCTCTGGGCGCCGAAGCCGAGGGCGGCGCCGATGACCGTCGCCCCGGCGATCAGCGGGCCGAGGTTGATGCCCAGCTCCCCCAGGATCAGCGGCACGGTGATGACCCACACCAAGAAGCGGGAGATCGAGGCCGCCGTCGAGGCGAAGGCGTTCGCCCGCCGGGGTGCCCGGGCGGAGCGGGCCTGTAGGGCTGAGTGGCTTCCGAGCGACGTGATCAGCCGGCGGACCGCCCGGGCGACCAGGCGGCTGGCAATGAGCGACAGCACCACGATCAGCAGGATTTTGGCTGGCCGGACCACGATGAATTGCGCCGTGCGGGCCGCGAAATCCGAGAACCCGAGCTTGATGAAGAAGTTGTACACGTAGCCGTTCACGCTGGCCCTCCCGACGATGCCGCCCGCGCGCGGGCAGCCAAAGAGCGATAGGCACATCCTTGTCTGATACCCATGCCGACGCTCCCCTACCTGCAGCCGGGGTGTCAAGGCGCTCGGGAGATACTGGGCGGATGGTCTACGTGCTCTCCGTCGTGTCTGCCTTTTTCTACGGGGTGGCGGCGGTGATGCAGCACCGGGAGGCGGCGTCGGCCCCCGGGGAGCAGCACATGCGCTTCGGCCTCCTGGTGCACCTCGTGAAGCGCCCGGTCTGGGCGGCCGGGATCGTGGCCGACGTCATCGCCTTCCTCTTCCAGGCCCTCGCCCTGGGCCAGGGCCCGCTCACCCTGGTGCAGCCCCTGCTGACCGCCGGCCTCCTCTTCGCCCTCGTGCTCGCCGCGGCCTGGGACCGCCGCCGCCTGACCGGATTCGAGTTGCTGGCGGCGCTCGCCCTCATGACCGGCCTCACCCTGTTCCTCATCGCCGCCTCCCCTTCCCCGGGGCGAGCGACCGTTTCCTTCCGGCGATGGTGGATCGCCGGGGTTCTGGTGGGGGTCGGCGTCGCGGTGCTCGTGGGCTGGGCCCGCCGGATCAGCGGCCGGGCGGCCCGATGGAGGCCCGCCCTGCTGGGCATCGCCGCATCGCTGACCTTCGCCATCTCCGACGCCCTGATCAAGAGCGGCATCGACGTGCTGCACGCGCACGGCCTGGTCGAACTGCTTGACACCTGGTACCTCTACGCCCTGGCGGGCCTGGCGGTGCTGGGGGCGCTTCTGGTCCAGAGCGCCTTTCAGGCCGGGCCGCTGGCGATGTCGCTCCCCGCACTCACGGCCGTCGAGCCCGTTGCCAGCAGCGGGGTCGGGGTGATCCTGTTCGCTGAGACCCTGCGCACCAGCCCGGGCGCCTTGGCGGGCGAGCTGGTGGCCGCCGCCCTCTCCCTGTTCGGCATCTGGGTGCTGGGGCGCTCCCCGACGGTGACCGGCACGCGAAGCCTGTCGGAAAAGGTGTAGCTTCCCGAAGCGGATCCTAGTTTTAGACCTCGTCAGCGAAAGGAGTGGCCATGAACCGCAGCGACGTGACGGACCGACTTGCCACTGCCCGCCGGAAGAGCGGACTCACCTACGAGGAGATCGCCGCCAAGCTCGGCCGCAGTCCGGTGTGGACCGCGGCGGCCGTGCTGGGACAGGGGACCTTCGACGCCACCGAGGCGGCCGCCCTGCTCGACCTCCTCGACATCGGCGGCACCGAGCGGGCCGAGATCGAGGCCATCCTGCAGGAACCGCCCACCAAGGGAGCGGTGGGGATGACGGTGCCCACCGACCCGCTCATGTACCGGCTGCACGAGATCACCCAGATCTACGGCCCCGCCATCAAGGCCGTGATCCACGAGCAGTTCGGCGACGGGATCATGAGCGCCATCGACTTCCAGATCGAGATCTCCCGGATCCCGGATCCGAAGGGCGACCGGGTGCAGCTCACCTACAACGGGAAGTTCCTGGCCTACCGGAAGTGGTAAGCCGCTGCACCCCTACTGCGCCCTGAGCAGCACGGCGATCGAGGCGAAGGTCTGCGAGCTGCTCGGGGCGGTGGGGGCGATGGTGGCCGAGACGTTGGTGTCGTAGACCACCTGGTTGTCCCGGGCGTCGTACTGGTAGACACACCCCGGCGTCGATCCCGCCGAC
>DASTWV010000031.1 GCA_035765775.1 Actinomycetota bacterium
GTGGAACAACCGCAGGATCCACGGCGCGAACGGAGGCGTGCCACCGGCAGAGTTCGAAGCCGAGTACTACCGTCGTAGCAGCCACAGCGGCGAGGCCCTAGATCCAATCCCGTGAGTGTCTACCGAACCCAGGGCGCTTCATAGGTGTAGAGCCACACCTGGTTGTCGGCGTCGGTCATCGAGGTGATGTCGCCCGGGTGCGAGCTGTCCCCGTAGGTGTAGGTAACGGTCTGCACCTGGGCAGGACTGGAGCCGACCAGCGGTGTCGAGCGCGTGAGCAGGTTTCCCGCGCTGTTGTAGGTCATCGTGGTCGTCACCCCCTTGGCGTCGACCGCTGCCGTGGGCTCGTCGAAGCTGTTGTACGCGACGGACGTCGTTCGCCCTATGGCGTCGGTTCGGCTCGTCGGGTCCCCGTCGACATCGGCCTGGTATGTCGCCGTGTGGTTGTTGGGATCGATGGAGCTCAACAGGGCTAACGAGTTGGGATCGTAGTGATAGGTCCACGTGGCCTCGGCTGAGGTCCCGTACCCGTCGGTGATGGCGACGGGCTCCCCATTGGAGAACTGCTCGCGGGTTATGTTGCCGCCAGGATCGGTGATGGTCGTCGTGCCGCCCGAATAGGTGAAATTCGTGGTCCGGTTCATAGCGTCGGTCTGAGCGGTGACCTGGGCCGAGGCGTTGTAGGTATTGGTGACCTTCCCGCCCTTTGGATCTGTCATGGTCAACAGCAGGTGGTTCGGGTCGTAGCCGAAGGTGGTGAGCCCCCCGTCGACCGCCGTGATCGTGGCCAGATTGCCCGACGGATCGTAGAGGTAGCCGACCTGGCGAAGGGGGTCTGAGACCTGGGAGATCTTGCCGTTGGTCCCGTAACTGATGTTCAACCGCCGGCCGGCCGGATCGGTGACGGTGGTAAGTTGCCCCGACCCGTTGTAGGTGAGCGTCGTGGCATACCCATTGCGGTCGGTGATCGAGAGGAGCTGACCAGCCGAGGAGAAGCGGAACTGCAGCCCACCATGGCGGCGGGTGAAGGTGTAGGTGCCATCCCCGTTGTGGACGAGTGTCACCGCCGCATAGGCTGGTGCCTGGTACGAGCCACCCGAGGAGGTGAACGGCACGATTGACCCGTTCTCCTGGTAGACGGTCGCATTGCCGGTGTTGGGGTCGATGGAGAGACCCATCCCATAGGTGAACGTCCAGCCGAAGCCCAGGGGAGACGCCTGGGCAGCCGACAGCGAGTTGTAGGTCAGCGAGAAATCCAGGGCCGGCCCTCGGCCGGGAACGGACAGCTCGTCGAAGGTGTGCCAGAAATCACCGGTGGCACAATTCACGGGGTAGCCGCCCTGGTTGCACGTCAGGATCTGGGGCGCTGAGACGTTTCCGCCACCGTTGATCACCGCTGGCGTCAAAGAACCGTTGACCTGTGTCCACGGCTTTGACTCGTTGCTGTTGAGCGGGCAGTTGGCCACGTCGATGCCGCCCGTGTTCAGCACTTGTGCGGAGTCGGTGAAGCTTTCGGCGGTGTTATTCACCGTGATGTTCACCAGGGGAATGACCCCGGAGTTCGTACAGCTGGACCAGGTCGAGCCGTTGGGCCCGACGTCGGACGTGTCGAAGCTCCCGTTGGTCTGGCACCCGCCACTGGGCCCGCTGATGGTCTGGGTGTAGATGAGCGTGCCTCCGGCCGGCAAGGACACGTTGGCGGGCCAGATGTTGAAGGTGCACGTCGAGAACGTAGCGGTCAAGGAGTTGACGGTCACCGCCGCGCCGGACGTGTTCACCACCTCGATGGCGCCACCGTCATAGGTGCAGCCTGAAGGGGGAGCGCACCCTTCGAAAGTCACCCCCGAGCTCCCATACCAGGGGTTGGGAAAAAAGCCGCTGGGCCGCAAATTATCCGCATACCCGACATAGACGGCAAGCGAAGGTGGCGCGGTGGCCAGCGCAGCCGACGGTAGGAGGACCGAAGGCACAATCGCCAGCAGCGGCCCGACGATGAGCACGGCAAGGACGAGCGCAATGGACCGCCGCCAAGCGAAGCCTGTACAGGGGCGCGTGCGAACAGAGGTCAGCATCGAAGGGAACCCTCCTTAGCGGTGCTTGAAACTAGTCAGAGGTATCTCGGATAAGAGTCGGTCTCAGGGACCTTGGCCTTAATCCCCAATGAAGCAATCGGGAGTGGCCCAAGTTACGTAGTTCCGATTGAGGAGCCGGAGCCCTCCTCTTAATTGGTGTGCCTTGGCCTGGGGGAGTACTTAAGGCCTTATAGTAGGTCCGGCGTTTAGTGAGCTAGGCGCGCAGCCCTGCCGGCCGCTAGCGTGGGCGTGCCGTCAAGAACTGGTACAGAGTGGCTAGCCGAATGTCTCGCGGGGGAGTCAAGTCGCGGCGGGTGGCGACCCTTGCCCAGGCCCACGTGGCGTGCGCCATTCTGGCGCCAGCGGGCCGGTGGCTCCTCAGGCACGAAACGCGTCACGTACTCCGTCTTCTCCCCGCACGGCATCGCCGCCGGGACGCCGTGACCGCCGGCACCGGGGCCCACCCGCGGCCTGCCGCCGGCGGCCGGGCTTCGCCGCCCCAGCGTGCTGGACATCTCGAGGCCACCGCCTGCTCCGTCCCGGGGTCGGGCCGCCTCACACCCGACATAAGAATAATTGTTACCGTTCAAGCTCTTCGTTTGAATGTGGTTGGACGGGGGGGAGGGAATAGGCGGTGACCGCACCGGGATCCGGAGGCTTGGTCACCCCTGTGGAGCTGTCACCGGGCGGGTTGTGCAGGGTCTCAAGTTCCGGGAGCGCCTCAACATCGCTCGGCCGTCCTGAAATTCGTTTCGAGGCGACTATGTCGTCCAAGGCAGCGACATACACAGTGCAGCCAGCGAGGTCCCGCTCGACGGCTCTTTGTATGAGCGAATCGAAATCGACCAGTCGCCAATGGCTGTCCGCCGGGATTCCCTGGAGTACATCAATATCGCCTGCAGGGGTACGCCACGGACCGACTTCCATCGTGCGGAGGATCGCGGCCGTGACCGGGGGGAGGGATACTGAGGCCGGGATCCCCTTCAGGGTGGCACCCAAGTCATTGAGTGCGTCCGCCAGGCGGCCGAGGTTCTCCTCGTGCCAGGAGGGGCAGAGGTCTAGGTCCATCGTCAGCCGGCGGGCGCCGTGCAGGCGGGCTGCGACACCACCAACCAGTACGTACTCGACATCGTGCCGATCAAGAACCTCAATGATGCGACGGAGGTCCAGAGGCGCCGCGGTTGCGCTGTCCTGGCTCACCCGGAGCGGTACAGCGCCCACTGCTCCCGAGCGAAGGCCTCCAACTCCTCTTGCGTGGCCCGCGGCCACGGTCGCGGCTTGCCTGGTGCCACGAATACCGGGCGGTCGTCATCCGGCGACGGCAGCGCCCCTTCGGTCACGAGACGGTTGATGTCGTCCCAATCGGATTGTTTCTGCTCGTTGGTTGGCTCTTTCGACATAGTGCCAGGCTAACCTAGCGGCACGGCGCCGTGGATGACGGGGGCAAGGACGGATCACTGGTTGTCTACCTCGGTGCTCCTCATGTACTGAGGGCGTGGGTCCGCCTGTGTCAGACATAAGATTCATTATTACGAACCTAGTGCAATGAGTTGCAGCGGACGCACCTACTCATGGCACCTCCCGAGTTCGGGCTGAATTCCCTGCCTGACCAGGCACTTCTCACTGTCCGGCGGAGCCGGGCAAGGTCCCTTCTGCTGATTCAGCGCCTGGCTCGACAGATCGAAACTCGTTCGCCTGCTTAGGTCCTTGACCTCAGATTGCATCTGATGCAGGATTCCTACGTCGTTTCCGCCACGATCTGGGGGTGCTGATGGGTTCGACATGGAGAGTTCCGGGGGCCGCTCCCGGCCTGTTGCTGGATGCGTCGGCCTCCCTGCTTCGGCCCGAGGACCAGGTCCTGTCCGCGATGGTGGACGGCTGGCGGGACCAGCAACTGGCTCGCAATCTGAATCGCTCCACGATCGAAGACCGCCTCTCCTCGCTGGCGCGCTTTCAGCGCTTCACCAACGAGTACCCGTGGCAGTGGCGTCCGCAGGACGTGGAACAGTTCACCGCTCACCTGCGCAGCGGGGCTCGGCCGGTCGCCAGGACCACCGTGCGCAGCTACCAGGCCGCCATCCGCCAGTTCCTCGACTACGCCACCGACCCTCGCTACCAGTGGAACGACGTGTGCCTGCGGTTGTTCGGCACCCACCCAGCCCAGATCTGCTTCGAGTGGAACATGGCCGTCCACAGCGTCGAGCAGGAGGGCCGCCCCGAGGGACGCAGCCTCACCAGGGTGGAGCTGCAGCGCCTGTTCGACTTCGCCGACGACCAGGTGGCCGCCGCTCGGCAGGCGGGCAACAAGGCCTGGCTGCCTCTGCTGCGGGACGCCGCTACCTTCAAAGTGGCGTACGCCTGGGGGCTGCGCCGGCGGGAGGTGGTAATGCTCGATGTGCAGGATTTCGGCACGAACCCGCACGCCTCCGAGTTCGGCGACCGCGGCGTGGTCTACGTGCGCTGGGGAAAAGCTAACAAGGGGTCCGCCCCCAAGCGGCGCAGTGTGCTCACCGTGTTCCCGTGGTCGGTGCGGGTGGTGAACGAATGGTTGGGGACCTACCGGGACCTGTTCGACACTGCCGCCCAGAGCTCGGCGCTGTGGCCAAGCGAGCGGTCGGCCCGGGTTGGGATCATGCCAGTAGGCGCTCGCTTCGCCGAGTGGCGGGACGCGGTCGGGCTGCCCGAACAGCTAGGCATGCACTGCCTGCGCCACTCCTATGTCACCCACCTCATCGAGGATGGCAGGGATCCGCTCTTCGTCCAGCAGCAGGTCGGCCACTCCTACGCCTCGACGACGGCGCTGTACACGTCAGTATCATCAGACTTCCGCACCCGGACCGTGCGGTCGATCCTCGACGGGACGGTGACCAGGGCGCTCGCCGACGGCGCCGGGGAGGGGTCCTGATGCCCCGCCGCAGGCTCAACTTTCACTGGCACCTGCGCCGGCTCATGGCTGCCCACGACATGTGGAAGACGACGCAGCTTGTCCCCCTGCTGAGGGAGCGGGGCGTGGAGCTGTCCGACACCCAGGTCTACCGGCTGGTCACTGACAAGCCGCAGCGCCTGTCCATGCCAATCCTGGTTGCGCTGTGCGACATCTTCGAGTGCAGCCCGGCGGATCTGATCGAGCCCTACGTGGAGGCGGCTGCCCGAGCCAAGAAGGCGGAGGGTGGCGGCGTTGTCGAGATGCGCCCCAGCTTGCGGCCGGAGCGGGCCCGCATCGTCGACCCCGAATGAGCGGCCCCACCCGCAAGGCGCGGGCACGCTGCCGGGAGGATCCCGAGCGCTACCGCCCCTGCGTTCGCTGCGGCGGCTGCCTGCCACCTTACGGCCGTTGGCCCGAGGGGGTTGTGTGCCAGCACTGCGCCGCCCGGGCCAAGCGTACGAGCGGCGTGTGCGCCGGCTGCAGCCACCAGGGAGTTCTTCCGGGCTTCGACGCTGACGGCAGGCCGATCTGCCGTACGTGTAGCGGCATCTCGCTGCCGGTCGACTGCCTACGCTGCGCGACCGAGGCGTGGCTGTACCGGGCCGGCACCTGCTGGCGGTGCGCCCTCGCCGACCAGGTCGACGCCCTCCTTGCCGGGCCGGACGGCAACCCGCCCATGGCCCTTGTCCCCCTGGCCGACGCACTGAAAGGCATGGCCAGCGCTAACAGCGGCATCACCTGGCTGCGGTCCGCCCGGGTCCAGGAGATGCTCCGCCAGCTCGCCAGCGGCGAGGTGGCGCTCACCCATGCCGCTATCGACGCCTTGCCGGCCTCCCGGACGGTGGAGCACATGCGGGAGCTCCTGGTGGCCCACGGAGCCCTACCCGGGCGTGACCGCTACCTGGCCGCGTTTCAGCGGTGGTGTGCGCCCAAGCTGGCCAGCGTGGCCGATCCCGAGCACCGCCGGGCCGTCGAGGCCTTTGTGCGCTGGCACGTGCTGCCCCACCTGCGCAACCATGCAGCCGACACCGCGGTGGGTACGAACTCCTTCCTCCGAGCCAAGCAGTCGGTCACCACCGCAATTGAGCTGCTGGAGTGGCTGAGCCAGCGGGGGCGGTCGCTTGCGGAGTGGACCCAGGGGGACGTAGACGCCTGGTTCGCTGGTGGCACCTCAACCCGAAAGCTCTCGCACCCGTTCGCCTACTGGGCCATCCGCACCCGGCGCGCCGGCCGGGTTGACGTGCCCCGGGCCGAGCCCCGTTCCCATCCCAAGGTCAGCGAGAGTGAGCGCCTCAGCAGTCTGCGCCGGTTGCTGCTCAACGACGCCCTCCATCTTCATTGGCGGGTCGCCGGCGCCCTTGTGTTGCTGTTCGGTCAGCCGGCCGTACGCATCTCCGGCCTGCGCCTGGAACAGCTGTCGGTGCTGGACGGCGGGAGGGTCCGGATCCGGATTGCTGCGGACTGGCTGGAGGTTCCGGAACCCCTGGCCGTCCTGGTGTGCACCCACCTCGCCGCCCGACCCAACATGCAGACCGCCACCAATGCCACGAGCCCGTGGGTCTTCCCGGGCGTGCTGGCCGGCCGCCATATCGATCCAGGCACACTGGTCACTCAGCTCCGGAGCATCGGCGTGCCGGTCATGGCGACGAAGACGGGCACCTGGCACCAGCTGGTGCGGGAGGGCCCGCCGACCTTGCTGGCGCAGGCCCTGGGGATTTCGCCCGTGACGGCCATGAAGCACGCGCAGGCCGCCGGCGCCGACTGGTTGCGCTACGCCAGCCTTGCCAGGTGACAGCTGGTGTCCTCCAACCGGCTCGGGGCGGTTTTCGTCCGATGTGCTGCGGTTCTGGCGGTGCTCCTTGCGCCAGTTGCACGTCCACTCCCACCGCCACACCGACGCCGTCAGATTCGGCGCGGATGAACGGTGGGACAAGCTCGGCAGTGGCAGCCACGCCCTACGATGGGCCCCTGGAGACAGTCGATTGGCCCCTCGCCGTACTTCCTTTTCTCGACTGTCCGGGGGTCCTTGGCGTCACCGTTGCCAGCCACCGTGGGGCAGGTGAACTAGGTCGCCCCGGAGCAGGACCGCTACCTTGCCATCGTCCTGGCCACGTGCACAGAGGGGACCGGCGGGTTCCCGAAGGGACTCTTCGTGTTCGACCAGGCAACCAGCCACACGTCAGCGCATCTCTTGGAGACGCTGCTGCCTACGTCAACCAGGTGAGTTCGCCACCTCCGAGGAACCCCGGACCGGCCCGTTGAGCCCGATCGGCACCACAATCACCATGATGGAGTCTGCCTACACAGCAGACGACGCGTTGTGCTGTCCCACCCTTCAGTACACCGTCAGTACACCGTCGTTTGGGCCTGGGAAGCTGGGTTGTACGTCGGCCATCCCGCTGACGCAGCTGCCGGTACCCGCTCAGCTCGACCATTGTTGCCTCTCCCTCCCGTGTCAAGATCGGCGAATGAGGTGACCTACAGCGTGACGGTAACCAACGAGGGCGCCACCGCCGCCAACGACGTTGACCTCGTCCCGGCCGCGACCACAGTCTCATGCCCGCAGTCAGTCTCCGTCTGCCCGGGAACGCCAGCTTTGGTCTGGGCAGTCGGTCAGGCCTGCCATGCGACTCAGGCTGAGGGCACGCAGCTAGTGAACTGTCCGTTGGGCACCCTCCAAGCGGGGCGATCTGCATCAACCTCCGTCGTCATGAAGGTCGTCGCCGACCTCAACCCACTCCCCTTCTACCCCGAGGTCACCGCAGACACCGCATTGGGCCGGATGCTGCCTCTCGAGCCTGTGGCCACGGTAACCGTCACCGGAAAGTAGCCAGGAGCCTATGGGGCAGTGGAGCGCTTTTGGTCTTGGGTACCTGACCCCGCCGGCATGCAAGAGCGAGTGAACCATGCCCGGTCGCTCGTCGGCGCCCAGCTGCAGCATGTGCGCTACTTCACACTCGACTACGCGCGTGACCGCCGGGCGCCAGCGGCCAAGGGACCCCGGCTCATATTGGATCCGAGGGAATGGTCCGAGCCTTCGTGGAGATTCCCAGATTGCGACAGCGTGGACTTCGGTGTGGAACTCGAGACCGCAGACGGCAGAGTCTTTTCATCGACTTGGGACCCGCCTGGCGTTCATGAGGGGCTTGGGCTTCGCGCGGGACACTTGATTGGGTCGGCGCTGAACGAGAAAGCAGACGCCGCAATCTGGGACGTCACGACCCGCAGTGGCTGGGCTCCCCTGGTAGGTCAGAGCTTCACTGACGTGAGACTGCATTATCTCCCTTGGGCAACTCCACCAGGGTTTTGGTGCAGAAGAATCAGTCTCAAAGTCGGGCCATCCTTGGTCGAACTCTTGCTCGGGGAGGGCCGGGTAAACAACTCCGTCGGCCCGTCCGCGGACAATGTGGCGGTCCTCTTCGACCCTCCTGGTCTTCCGGACTGGACCCTTCATCTGTGACGGGAGTCGGGCGCCGGCCGGATCCAGGGGCCTACTCATTGCTGTGGAACAGCTAGCCTTACCAGCAGAGTGGCATTAGGCGCAGCGGATGCGAGAGCTGAGGTGCTCGTGCTGAGCCTCCCCGGGCCTCCCCTGAGGCTGTGGCGATCGCTGCATCCATGCTGAGCCGTCCCCGGCAGGGAAGCCTAACTCAGCTGGAGCCTCAGTTAATGCAATGCTGACATAAGCATCGCAAATATCCACAGCAAAAACCCGGAGACAGCTCCCGCGCCAGCTGCCTTAAGCACACTCGTTCGCGAGGGCCTTTCGTGAGAGGCGAAGTAAGCCCCAACTCCCACGACCAATCCCCCTAACATCAGGACCAAGAAAGCTTCAACGGAGAGCGGCATTCTCGGATAGTAGTCTGTTAAGGAAGACTCTTGATAGACAACCGCGATGCCGGCGTTCTCGGCGATGCCGCCGAGAAGCGGCAAAGGCGATCCGCCCGGCCCTGCGGTCGCGGTGCCATTCAGGGGCCCCGTTGGGATACAGTTGAAGCCATTCAGGTCAGTCGCGTTCAGGGGATTCCCCCCTACGTAGCCGTAGGCCTCCCGCGTCAGGGCTGCTAGCGGATCCCTGCTCAGGAACTGCGCGGTTGCGGGGTCGTAGTAGCGGGAACGGAGATAAACGAGGCCGGTTTCGGCGTCTGTATATTGCCCCGCGAAACCGAAGGGGTTCGATACGGAACCCGTCGAGGCCGTCAGTGACCGTAGGCATCGAAGGTGGTGACCGTGACGCCCGACGAGTTGGTCAACGCCCTCGTGAACCCAACTGGTCCTGGTGGTAGAAGAGGGTCCCAGGCGAGCTGAGCCGCTCCAGAGGCAGTCCGCCCGGTCCGTAGACGTAGTCCGTTGACCCATCCACCACCAGCGGAGGCAGGCCCCCGGCCACGTCCCAGGTCTCCTGAGAGACGGGTGCCACCGACGGTCTTGGACATACGGAGACCGTCTCCGTTGTAGGCGTAGGTGGCCTGAGTGCTGGCCAGCTTCACGCTGGCCCTGTTGGATCGACTCGGGAGCCCGGGCCGTCGTAGGCGGTGGTGGTGCAAAGGTTCCGGGGGATCGGCCATTGAATGCCGTCCGGCTGCGTCACCTGAAGTTGTGTGAGCGTTCTGGGGCTGGACGAGGGGCGCGCGCTTTTCAGCACTCGTTCTGAATCGGTCAAACGGGCTTCCATCCCCACCTAATCACCGGGCTGTCACTCGCGCCTTCGAACAGCCCGCCGCATGAAGGCCGAGCCTTTCACTGCCCGAGAGGTATCAGTTGTCTAAATTGATGAGCGTTAATAATGGGCCGACAACGGCCAGAAGAAAGAACAATATCGCTAGGCCTGTCTCCTTAAGGATTAAGAACGTTATGGCGAAAGACGTCCCATGAGCTAGCGGACATCAACCCTGAGGAATGGGCAGGGAGTTCGGGCTCTGGATCGCCCGCTTGCTGATGACCATCAGCGTCGTCGCTTCATCGGCCGACCACGCTGAGACGGGTGAGTACATGCTCCGGGTCTGGGCCTGGTACAGGTTCGCCGCTGTCGGAGTCAGCAACGACACGAGGATCACGCCGTGAATCGCCTCGCCCCGGAACGTGCCGGTGAATTCGGTGGCGTGGGTGTTGCCGACGGTCTCGGCCCCGGCGGTGCAGATCGTCTGCACGTTGCTGACCTCTGCGAGCAGCTTGTCCTGGAGACCGGCCACGGTCCAGGGCGTCTGGGCGTCCCACTCTTCCAGGCTGGAGTCCGACTTTCCGTCGGGCGACATGATGTCGGCTCCCGCATCGCTCGCCGTAATGATCCAGTTGCCCCCGGGCACAAACGCAGTCCACCCGTTCGCCCTGATCGGGCCCCACCCCGGGGACTTGGCGTCGTCCTCGGCGCTGGACTCCCCGGCGACCGCCTCGATGACCGACAGCGTGCACCCGGTGCTTGTGCCGCCTCCGCCGTTCCCCCCACCAGTGCCGCCACCGCTGCCGGGAGTTCCGGTCCCAGACGAGGCCTTGGGCGTCGACGGGTTGGTGGTGGGCGAGCCCTGTTTCGGAGGTGTGCTCGGCGTCGCCGGCGACGCACTGGCGGCTGCCTGCGGGCTGCTGGGGCTCGGGCTGGGGCTGGGGCTCCCAATCGAGCTCTCTGCCGTGGGGCTCGACGATGAGTTTGCGGCGGGCTTGGCGGCGCCGCAGGCACCCAGGATGAGCACCGCGGCCAGCGCGCCAACGAGCCCAGCACCGCGGGCACCCTCCCAGGGGAGTCTCATCGCGCACGGATCTTACGCTTCCTGCCCGGGCTCCCCGTGCGATGCCGAGAACGCCGTCGAGTACCGGAGCCGGGACCGTTTTGACGGGAGAACCCAGAACCTGAGATGGCGAGGGCGTCCGGCCGGAAGGTATCCGAGCGTAGCCCCTGCTTCGCCCCGAAGCGGCATCCTGGTGGACGTGGCGACATCGGAGACGGACCCTCAATGGGCAGCCCCTGACTCGCTGATGGGTTTGCTGCAGCGAGGCCGGGGCGCCGGGTTCCGCCGCGCACTGGACACCCCACGCGACGGGACTCACCACCGCGCCCGACGGCACTGTTGTCGTCGCTGAGCACGGCAGCGGGCTGGAACGCATTACCCCGGGTGGGCTCGAGCCGCTGGCCACCGCTACCGGCGTTCCTCCTCCACCGGAGGCCCCTCCGGCGTGTTCAGCGCGGAGGGCATCGCCGTTGCCCCCGGCGGAGACATCTACTTCGACACCGCCGGTGGCAACGGTTTCTCGCCTGATACAGCCTTGACGGAGATTCCTGTAGACGGCACGGTGCAGGTGCTCGCGATGAAAGGTTCGGCCGTGGGCACCCTCCCGGCGGTGGGTGTACCGAGGTTTCCCACCGGGCTGTATTCCGCGGCAACACCGGCAGTAGATGGGGCCGGCATCGAGTCGTGCCCAGGCCCGACAGGAGTGCAGAGCTTCGACACCTCCGCGCGGGCCGCCGCCGTTACCGAAGCCGGCTACCTGAATGGAGAAGGCTTTTACGCCGATCTAGCTTTGTCCGATCGGTCTTGGTGGGCAGGGGTGTACGACTCGTACGTCGACACTTCCTACGACTAGGGGCATCACTCCGTGGTGAGCGTCAAAGGTGCCCCCGCCGACGCCTATTCGGTGGCGGTGGCGCACGCAGCGGTGACGCCCTCGTCCAGAAATCGCTGGTCGTTGTCGTCGGCCCATCCGCCTACTCCCAGCTTGTCAGCCACATCTATTTCCTCAACCGCAACGGGCACCCATTGCTCTACTACCAGAACGGTTGACCGGTCCGCGAGAAGGCACCCAAGGAAGGCAGTGGGATGCGGCTGGCGGGGTGCAGGGTCACGGTCGTGCCCTGCCCAGAGGCACCCGGGCCTCGCCCACCCCCCGGCAGCAAAATCGTATCGCAGGGAGGGGGGCTTCCCGCAAGGCCCTGGCATGTGCTGACATTGCCCGCGCCATTTGGGAGCGCAGCGGCCAGAGACGTACCTACCAAAGGAGTGATCGAATGCGGCTGTCGCTGTTGGTGAACCGACCCGCCCGGCCGCGGTTCCCCGCGCTCGGGCCCCGGGCCGATCGATGTGCTCCCCACCCGGCTGCCCCGGTGAGCCGATGACCGACCATGCTGTGGCGATCGTCGGCGGGGGTCCGACCGGGCTCATGCTGGCGGGTGAGCTGGCCCTGGCGGGGGTCGATGTCGTGGTCCTCGAGCGCCGCGCCAGCCAGGACCTCGATGGCTCCCGCTCCCGGGGCCTGCACTCGCGCACCATCGAGGTCCTCGATCAGCGGGGCATCGCCGACCGGTTCCTTGCCGAGGGCACGGCGGTGCAGATCCAGAGCTTCGCCGGGGTCCGGCTGGACATCAGCGACTTCCCCACCCGGCACAACTACGGGCTGGCGCTGATGCAGAGCCACTTCGAGCGCATCCTGGCCGGCTGGGTGAGCGAGCTGGCGGTGCCGATCGCCCGGGAGCGTGAGGTCACCGGATTCGTCCAGGACGATACCGGGGTCGACGTCGAGCTGGCGGGCGGCCAGTCGCTCCGGGCGGGGTACCTCGTCGGGTGCGACGGAGGGCGCAGCGTGGTCCGGAAAGCGGCCGGCATCGAGTTCCCCGGGTGGGATCCGACGACCAGCTGGCTGATGGCCGAGGTCCAGATGGACGAGGAGCCGGAGTTCGGCATGCGCCCTGAGGGCGGCGGCATCGGCCGGGCGGAGGACGGCCGGTCGATCGGGGTCGTGGTCACCGAGCGCGACGTCCTCCACGCCGGCGAGCCCACCCTGCACGATGTCCGCGAGGCACTCGTCGCCGTCTACGGCACCGACTACGGCGTGCACAGCCCAACCCGGATCTCCCGCTTCACCGACATGACCCGGCAGGCGGCGTCCTACCGCGCGGGACGGGTGCTGCTGGCGGGCGACGCCGCCCACGTGCACCCGCCGCAAGGCGGACAGGGACTCAACACCGGGGTGCAGGACGCCGTGAACCTCGGATGGAAGCTGGCCCAGGTGGTCAAGGGGACGTCGCCCGACCACCTGCTGGACACCTACCACGCCGAATGGCACCCGGTCGGTGCCCGCGTGCTGCGCACTTCCATGGCCCAGGCTCCGCTCCGGGCAACGGACGAGCGCACCGAGGCGTTGCGCGCGACCCTGACCGAGCTGCTGAGCATGGACGAGCCCCGCACGCGGTTCGCCGGCATGATGTGCGGCCTGGACATCCACTACGACCTCGGGAACGGGCACCCGCTCCTCGGGCGCCGCATGCCGGATCTCGACCTGGTCACCGCCGACGGCCCGCTCCGCGTGTTCAGCCTGCTGCACGAAGCCCGCCCCGTGCTGCTGAACCTCGGTGCCCCCGAGGGCTTTGACCTGGCGCCCTGGGAAGGCCGCGTGCGACGGGTCGATGCCGCCTACGCCGGCTCGTGGGAGCTCCCGGTGCTCGGCCCGGTCACCCCTCCCCCGGCCGTGCTGATCCGTCCCGACGGGCACGTCGCCTGGGTGGGCGATCTGATGGACCCGGGCCTGCCCCAGGCCGTGGCGGCCTGGTTCGGGCCACCTTCCTCCCCATTGTGAAGGGAGCCTCAGAGGGATGGTCGTGGGCTCTCAGGGACTCGCAGCCGCTTAGGTCACCGTCGGCGCTCGCACCGATGGTCTCCGGCTATCTTGACTGGACACCCCCATGAGTACGACTGACCAGACGGGAGAGGCCGCCCCGCATCCCGCAGCCCCGGCGGAGGACCCCAAACGCTGGTGGACGCTGGGCGTGCTCTGCCTGAGCCTGACGTTGATCGTCGCCAACAACGCCTCGCTCAGCGTCAACCTGCCGAGCCTGCAGAAGGCCCTGCACGCCAGCGACAGCAGCCTCCAGTGGATCGTGGACGCCTACAGCCTGATTTTCGCCGGGCTGCTGCTCCCCGCCGGGGCGCTGACCGACCGCTACGGGCGCAAGACCGCCCTCCAGCTGGGCCTGGTGGTGCTGGCCGTTGCCTCCCTCGTTGCCATGGGGGCGACCAGCTCCTGGGAGCTGATCGTGCTGCGGGGGGTCATGGGCGCCGGGGCGGCATTCATCATGCCGGGCACGCTGTCGATCCTCACCAACGTCTTCTCGCACGAGGAACGGGGCAAGGCCATCGCGATCTGGGCGGGCTTCGCCGGTTTCGGCGGCATCCTGGGACCCCTGGTCGCCGGGTACCTGCTCGACCACTACTACTGGGGATCGGCCTTCGCCATCAACATCCCGATCGTGGCCGTCGCCCTGCTGGCGGGGGCGTTCCTGGTCCCCAACTCCAAGGACCCGCGGGACACCACCCTCGACCCGGCGGGCACGCTGCTGACCGTCACCGGGCTGACGATCCTGCTTTACGGGATCATCGAGGGGCCCGGGCGGGGCTGGCGGTCCGGGCCGGTCCTGGCGACCCTGGCGGTGGGCGCCATCCTGCTGGTGGGCTTCGTCGCCTGGGAGCTGCGCAACCCGGACCCCATGCTGGACATCCGGCTGTTCCGCAACCCCAACATGGCGATCGGGGCGGGAACGATCGCCCTGCAGTACTTCGCGCTCTACGGGCTCTTCTTCGTCATCCTGCAGTACTACCAGCTGTCCCACGGGTACGCCCCGCTGAAGAGCGCCCTCGCCACGGTACCGATCGGGGTGCTCTCGATGGTCGGGGCGCCCCTGTCCGCCCGGCTCGTGCGCCGCCTGGGCCCGCGCATCGTCGTCGGTACCGGCCTGCTGGCGAGCGCCGCCGGGTTCCTCGTGCTGTCGCGGGCCACCCCCACGACCTCGCTGGCGGTCCTGATCCCCGGGGAGTGCCTCATCGGCCTCGGCCTGGGGCAGACGACAGCCCCCTCGACCACGCTGATCATGTCGGCCGTCCGGCGGGCGAAGTCCGGCATCGGCTCGGCGGTCAACGACACCTCCCGGGAGCTGGGTGGCGCCCTCGGGATCGCGGTGCTGGGATCGATCCTCAACTCCGTCTACCAGGGTCGGATCCTGCACCGGGTGCCTCCCCTCCCGGGGCCGGTGGCGGCCACGGTCCGGACCTCAGTGAGCGGGGCCATCCAGTCGGCGGCATCCCTTCCTGCCCAGACCGGGCGTGCCGTCGCCCACGCCGCCCAGGTGACCTTCGCGCAGGCGTTTTCGTCCGCGATGATCGGCGGGGCCATCATGCTCCTGGTGACCGCGGGGCTGGTGTGGAAGTTCCAGCGCTCCGACCGTCTGGCGAAGCCGGTCGAGCAGTAACGGGGTCGTCCGGCAACTGGAAGTGCAGGGGGCCGGGCTCAGCAGGGGGCCACGTGGATGCCCTGGTCAAGGCGGCGCAGGTCGTCCGCGTCACTCGTGACCGCCACGCCCTGGACAAGCCGCGTCACGAGAACGACCGAGGCATCGATGACGTCCGCGGTGCCCGCGGCAGCACAGAGCTGCCCAGCCGCCCGGGCGGCAGTCCCGTCCAAGGCGTGCAGGACGACGCCGTCCGCGGCCGCCAGCCTGACCAGCCGCACCTGTCGGGCCGGGTTTCGCCAGACCTGGGCCAGCGCGCCCGCAGGTATATGGACCTCGCCGGCTAGTTCGAGCAGCCTGATCATGCGACGATCTCCCCTGTCGACCGCGATCAGGCCGCCCGCATCGAGGACTACAGGCCGAGGACGGTTCTCGCCCATGCTGTCTCGTCGTCGGTGGGCGGGCCCAGGTCGGCACGGATGTCGGCAAGGACCGAGGCCAGGGACTCGCGCCGGGCCCGATCCGCCATGGCAGCCGCCACCCAGGCGCTCAGCGACGGTGCCCGGCCCTCGGCCACGGCGGCCTCTGCTGCCTTTACGATCGTCTCGTCCACCGAAACGGTCACCCGAGTTCGCATACGTTCAGCATACTCAGGCGACAAATTGTATGCGGAATGGCGGAGGGAGGAGTACATGGGCATCACCTTCCCGGGCGAGTCTGACGACGACCGGGCGGCCCGGAAGCGGTTGCTGGCGGCCGAGTTCGACCTGCGCCGGGCGACGGAACGGGTGGCCGAGCTGCGCCGGGCCCTGCCGCCGGGCGGCACCATCCCGGAGGACTTCCTCTTCGACGGCGCCTATCCCGGCCAGGCGCCCGCCCCCGTCGCCATGTCGGAACTCTTCGAGGGCGGCAAGCCTTCGCTGGTCATCTACAGCTTCATGTTCCCCCGCGACCCCGGGGATCGAAGACCCGGGCCTGCTCGAGGAAAGACCGCGCTCCTGCCGCTGATCGCGGGTCCCTGCCCGTCCTGCGTGGCGTTGATCGACCAGCTCGAGGGGGCGGCCGAGCACGCCGCCCCGCTCATCAACCTGGCGATTGCCGTCCGGGCTCCCCTGCCGCTCGTGCTGGAGTTCGCCGAGGTCCGGGGATGGCGCAGGATCCGGTTGCTGTCTACGGCAGGCAACACCTACAGCGCCGACTACCACGCCGTCACGCCCGAGGGCCGCCCGGTGCCGATGCTCAATGTCTTCACCCGGGACGGGGACGCGGTCCGGCACTTCTGGGGATCGGAGCTCTTCTACGAACCGGCGGAGCCAGGCCAGGACCCGCGCCACGTCGGGACGCTTGAACCGTTCTGGAACCTGCTCGACCTCACCCCGGAAGGTCGCCGACCAGACTGGGGTGAGCTCCTGGCCTACGGGCCGGAGGGTTGACTCTGGCCATCCGGCGGGTGGACACCTGCGGGTGACCCTCGGCTCGGCCACCCTCTACCCGGCGGTCCCTGATCTTCGAAAAGGCCCCGCCGCACAGATGATATGGGCCGGCGCCAGCCGCCTGTACCTCTGGATCATCCGACAAGCCCTCGCCCGGGGAATAGGGGTCCAGCTGCAAGGCTGCTACCGCCAAACCCTGCGCGGCCGGGAACGGAGCTTGGCTATTTCCCTCGGACGGGTGAGGGAAATGTCGCATCGGACCGCAAAGCTCGCTGTCTCTGGCAGACTTGGACCATGAGCCCGGCCGGGGAGTCCCCCGCACTCGCCCAGTTGCAATGGGTCATCGGCTTCCACGACTGGGCCCGCCCGCGCATCACCACCGCCGCCCGGGCCCTGAGCGATGAGGCGCTCCGGCGTCCGGGCGCGATCCCAGACGGCAACGAGGACGGGTCGCTGGCGGCCGCCATTGCCCATGTCCTGGGCGCCGAGACGGTCTGGTTCCGTCGCTGGCAGGGCGATGCCTTCGCTCCCCTCCCGGGCGCTGCCGACTACCCCACGATGGACGACGTGCGGGAGCACTGGGAGCAACTCGAACAGCGCCGCCGGGCATGGCTTGACCACCTGACCGAGGCCGACATAGCCCGGGAGGTGACCTACCGCAGCGCCACCCGGGACGTCGTGGAGCGGTTCCCCCTTTGGCAGACGATCCTGCACCTGTCGAACCACACCTCCCACCACCGGGGCGAGGTGGCGGCCGCCCTGAGCGGCCTCGGCTCGCCGCCCGAGAGCGTCGACGTCATCGACTACATGCGGTCCCTGACGCCGTAGGGGTGCCAGCACCCCCTCGCAATTCGGGGGGATAGCACCATTGTTGCGGCACAGGTCCGGCTGAAATGCTCGTTCCAGCACCGCCCCCCCGGCCGGTGGGCGGCCGGCGGAGAACCGGTGCGGGAAAGGAGCACACGATGGCGACGGCACAGCAGCAGGGCGGTCTGGCCCCCGCGGCACTCCCCTCGGTCCATACCCCGAACCTGTACACCCTCCAGGGCGGGACCCTCCACGTCATGTACGCCACGACGGGGATCGACGGGAAGCCCCACTTCTCGTACCAGAACGGCACCCACACGCTGACCTTCTCGGGCAGCGAGATCCGCACCGTGGACACCGAGATCGGCACCCTGGTCACCGTGAGCATCCAGATGACCGTCGATTCCGGCAACACGGTGTTCAGTGTGCTGATCCCGGCCGTCAACCTCGGCTCGTCCGAGCAGGTGCCGATCCACACCGAAGGCATCACGACGGTCCACCGGTTCTCGATCGTGCCGATCTTCAACCACGGCCAGACCGAGCTCTACTCCGTGACCCCGTTGAGCGGCGAGGCCCGCTTCGTGCTCAGCTGACCCCGAAGCCGCCGAGCCCGAGCCATCGAGCTCGCCGCGGGAGTAGAAACGTGTGGAAATCGCCGCCAATATGGCGGCCGGATCCACAAGTTTGTTCCGGCATGTATTTAGTTCGCCGCCGAGTGCGCCCAGGTCCGGCCCGGCATGAAGGTGGCGGTGGTGGGCGACGGCGCCGTGGCGCTGCTGGGTGTGCTTTCGGCGGCACGCCGGGGGGCGGCTCGGATCATCGCCATGAGCCGGCACGCCCCCCGCCAGTCCCTGGCCCGCGAGTTCGGGGCCACCGACATCGTCGCCGAGCGGGCCGACGAGGGCGCCGCCCGGATCAAGGAGTTGACGTCGGGGGTGGGGGCCGACGCCACGCTGGAGTGCGTCGGCACCGGCGAGTCGATGGTGCAGGCGCTGCACTCCACCCGCCCCGGGGGCTTTGTAGGCGTGGTCGGCGTCCCGCACGGCGTCAGCATCCCGGGTGCGGACCCCTTCTCCGCCCACGTGGGTATCCGCGGCGGCCCGGCGCCCGCCCGGCGCTTCCTGCCCCAGCTCATCGACCTCGTGTTGGGCGCCAAGATCGTCCCGGGGAAGGTGTTCGACCTGTTCCTGCCTCTGGAACAGGTCGACGAGGGCTACCGGGCGATGGACGAGCGCCGGGCCATCAAGGCCCTACTGTGGCCGTGTGAGGCGCGGAACATCGGGCTGTTGAGCAGGGGCGACGCCAGCTTCGACTCCGGGCGAAGGCAGTGAAGAGCCGGTCGGACAGCCCGGCGCCGTGGTCGAGGTACATGAGCTACTGGCCCGCCTCGCCGCGCGGGTGCCCGGGCTCCTCTTCGCCCGCCGGCCCGGAGACGCCCATCCAGTAGGTGATCTCGACCTCGCCCTTGCCCGGGTCGATGAAGCTCGCCGCCCCCAGCGCCTCCTTGTGCCAGGCCAGATCGGCGCAGGTCTGCTCGCACCGGGGGCAGCACCGGCAGCCCCCGGGCTCGAGGTCGATCGGGCAGCGGTGCCTGTCCGCCGCCCTGGCCGCACCGCAGTGCGGGCAGGGATCCCCCAGCTCCTGAGTACCCAAACACCCATGGTATGGGCTCGGCGGAGCGCTGGGTAATCTGGCCCCTGAAGGGGACCTGTGAGGAGCGGCATGCGGACCGGGAACCACCAGGCGCGCAGCACGGCGGCCACGCTCGCCCTGGTGTTCTGGCTGGGAGCCACAGCCGCCGCGCTCCTCGCCTTCCCGCTCGTGACCCCCACTCCGGCCGCCCAGGCCGACACCGGCGGGTACCCGGCTGCGTCGATGCCCTGCGAGTGGTCCCCGCAGGCTACGAGCGGCCCGGCCGGCACCGAGTGGTGTGACGACTTCGACTGGGGACCCATCCCCTCCACGCTGGTCGCCGGCCAGGAGACCGTGGACGAGCCCAGCACCATCTCGCCCCGGGGCTTCGGGTACCGCAACTGCACCGACTACGTCGCGTACGTGCTGGGCTTCACCGCATCCCTGGTGCACGGCAATGCCGCCCAGTGGAAGGCCCAGGTCGCCCCGGCGGACATCACCCGCTACCCGACCGTCGGGGCGGTGGCCTGGTGGGGGACCGAGGTGGACGCGGGCTTGGGCCACGTCGGTGTGGTGCTGGCGGTCCAGGGCAACGGGGCGGCGGTCATCGGCGAGTACAACGCCCGCCTCGACGGCACCTACGACACCCGGGTGCTCTCGCCCCGGGCGGTCGACGCCTTCCTGCACATAAGGGACCAGGGAGCGCCGCACGGGTTCCCCTTCCACCCCCCGGCTCCCTCGCCGAGACCTGCTCCCCCGCCACCGCCTCCCCCGCCCCCGTCGCCGTCGCCCAGCCCCGCGCCGCCGCCAGGCCCCAGGTTGGACGCCCTGGCAGCCGGTCTTGCCCGGCACGCCCAGTCCTATGTGGCATTCAGCACGCCGCCGTCCCTCCAGCCCGGGTCGGAAGACCTCGTCTCCGCCCGCATCGGGCAGACCGGCGCACTGGCGGCGGCACTGGCCTCCGAGGCCGTGCCCACCGGGACAGCCGGGCCCACCGGGTCCACCGGCCTCACCGGGACAGCGACCCTCCCTACCGGCACCGCCCTCGTGGCCACCCTGCAGGGCCGGGGATTCGCCGTCCAGGCGACCACACCGGGCTCGCAGGCGATCGGAGCGGACGCGGTCTGGCAGTGGCACGTGCGGCCGACCGGCGGCCGGCGCCACAGCCTCACGCTCTGCCTGTCGGTGGTGCTGCCGTCGGCGGCCACGGCCCCGGCGTGCCCCCTGACCCGGACGGTGCAGGTGAGCGCACTGGCCCCCCTCCCGGCGTGGGCCTGGGCGGCCGCCGTCCTCGCTGGGCTGGGCGCCGCCGGGGGTGGCCTGGCGTTCAGGATCCGGCGGTCTCGTAGCGCAGCAGGACAACACCGCTGGTGAAGGTGCGGGACTCCACCAGCCGCAGGGGCAGCGGGCCTTCGGTTGGGGGCAGCATGCGCGTGCCGGCCCCGAGGATGGCCGGGTGCACGTAGATCCGGAACTCGTCGATCAGCCCGAGGCGCAGGAAGGTACCTGCTAGGTCAGCCCCGCCGGTCAGGAGGTCGCTGCCCGCCTCCGCCTTGAGGGCGAGCACCTCCTCGGCCACCACCTCGGGGACAAGCGTCGCGTTCCACGCCGCATCGGTGAGCGTCCGCGAGTACACGATCTTGGGCGTCTCCCGCCAGATGCCGGCGAACTCGACCATGGCCGGAGGGTTGGCCGGGTCCTGGTCGGCGGTGGGCCAGAACCCCGCCATCATCTCGTGCATCACCCGGCCCTCCAGCATGGCTCCCGAGGATGCCACCACGTGGTTGAACTCCCGGTGGAGCTCCTCGTCGACCAGCTGCCAGTCCAGCTCACCGTTCGGGCCCGCGATGAAGCCGTCGAGCGAGACCGACATCATCCACACCAGCCGACGCATTCCGCGCCCTACGGTAGTGGCTGGGCCCCCTCAGCTCCACTCGGCGCCGGCGACCTGGCGCACGGCCACGTTCAGCCGGTTCCACACGTTGATCTGGGCGATCTGCAGGAGCAGGGCAGCCAGCTGCTGCTGGTCGTAATGCCGGGCGGCCTCGTCCCATACCGCGTCGGGCACGGGGTCCATGCTGTCCGCCAGGCGGGTGACTGCCTCGGTCAGGGCGAGGGCGGCCCGCTCGGCGTCGTCGAACCAGGGCGCCTCGCGCCAGGCGGCAACAGCCCACAGGCGCTGGTCGGTCTCGCCCGCTTTCTTCGCCAGCTTCGGGTGCATGGCGACGCACACGCTGCACCCGTTGATCTGGCTGGCCCGGAGGTTGACGAGCTCCCGGGTCTTGACGGGCAGGCCGGCTCCGTCGATCACCTTGTTCACCGCGTGCAGGGCGGGCAGGGCCTCGGGCAGGACGGACACCGGGTTGGGCATGCGGGCAGCGTTCATGACGACCTCCTTCTGGTTGGGCCACTGGACTGCCTGTCACAGCGGCGAGATCCACTCCGTCATCTGGTAAGACGGACGGCAAGGAGGCGAATGTGACTGAGGCGGACTGGCTGGCCGAGCGCTTCGAGGAGCACCGCACCCACCTGCGCCAGGTGGCCTACCGCATGCTCGGGTCCTTTAGTGAGGCGGACGACGCCGTGCAGGAAGCCTGGCTGCGCCTGAGCAGATCGGGGGCGGACGGGGTCGACAACCTCGGGGGCTGGCTGACCACGGTGGTCTCCCGGGTCTGCCTCGACCAGCTGCGCGCCCGGAAGACCCGGCGCGAAGAACCCTTCGGCATGCAGCTGCCGCAGGAGCCGACGGCGGACGAGGACCCGGAGGACGAGGTGGTCCTGGCGGACTCGCTCGGGGTGGCCCTCCTCGTGGTCCTGGAAACCCTGTCGCCCGCCGAGCGGGTGGCCTTCGTCCTGCACGACCTCTTCGACCTGCCCTTCGACGAGATTGCCGGCATCGTGGGCCGCTCCCCCGCCGCCGCCCGCCAGCTGGCCAGCCGGGCCCGGCGCCAGGTCCAGACCGGATCTGCCGCCGAGGACACCGATCTGCGCCCCAACCGGGCCGTGGTGGAGGCGTTCCTCGCCGCCGCCCGGGGCGGCTCGCTCGACGCCCTCATGGCCATGCTCGACCCGGACGCCGTGGTGTTCGCCGACGACGCCTCGGTGCGCATGGGTTCAGCCGCCGAGGTGCGGGGCGCCGAGGCGGTGGCGGTCAGGTTCGCTGGTGGGGCCAAGGTCTGCCGGATGGCACTCATCGACGGTGCGCCCGGATGGGTGTGGATGGCCGGCAAGACGCCCCGGGTGGTGTTCCAGTTCACCGTGGAGGCGGGCCTGGTACGCCAGATCGACCTCGTGGCCGATCCCGAGAGCATCGGGGCCATGGACCTGGCCCTCCTGGCGCGCTGACCTGGGCAGCGCGCCCGCCGGGGGGGTGTGGACGCGGGCTGGGCCATAGTTGCACGAGTCGTACAGCCAGTGGCTGTACCACGCCGCCAACAATGCTCGGGGGGACCCATGCCGGAGCACGTCCCGGCGAGGCCCGCATAATGGCGGGCGTGAAACGGGTCCTGGCGGCTGCGGTGGCGACGGCCGCCCTCCTGGCCGGGTGCTCCTCAGGCCGCGGCGCCGCCCCCACCGTCTCCCCCGCCGAGGTCACGGCGGACTGGCAGAACACCACCCTGCCGGGCGCCGTGTGCGGGCTGCCGGGGCCCATCGCGCTCCACCAGGGCACCGCGGTCATCCAGTCCAACGCCTTCCCCGGCAGCCCCCAGGTCCATGTGAGCGTGGGGAGCCAGACCGTCTACGGGCCGCTGGAAGGCACCGGGACCAACGCTGCCGGGGTGTCGGTCTCGTGCTCCAATGGCGGCGGCACCGCCGACGCCGTCCTGGCCAACGGCTGGGCGATCTTCAGCGTGCACGGAGACCATGCCCACTCCCTGGGAGTGATCACGCCCCAGCACCCGCCGGCGCAGGGCCTCCCAATGCCCTACGTCAGCCAGATCGACATCTCGCCCGGCAAGATCACCGCCCAGGAAGCCTGGTTCCAGGCAAGTGACCACACCTGCTGCCCATCGGGGATTTCGACGGTGGTCTGGCGGTACGCCGGGGGAAAGTTAACGACCCCCTAAACCTTTGCAGCCAGGGCGGCGTGTTCTCCGGTATGAAGGCCACCGGACTCGCCGAGGAGCAGGCAACCAGCATGGATGAGGGCGCCCCGTCAAGCCCGGACTGCCCGGACTGCCCTGACTTCCCCGCCTTCTGCGCCGCCCACTACGCCGACCTGGTGGCCACGCTCTCCTTCGTCCTGCACGACCGCTGGCAGGCCGAGGACGTGGCCCAGGAAGCCCTCGCCCGGGCCTGGGCCCGGTGGCGGCGGGTGGGCGGCCTGGAGCGGCCCGACCTGTGGCTGCGCCGGGTGGCCATCAACCTGGCGATCTCAACCCTCCGTCGCCGCCGGGTCGCCGCCCGCTACACCCGGAGCCTCTCGGACGGGGCAGCGCCCGGGCCGGACCGCGACCCGGACGACACCGTCGCCCAGGCACTGGCCTCGCTCAGCCCCCGCCGGCGCACCGCGGTGGTCCTGCGGTACTTCGCCGACCTCTCCGTCGCCGACACCGCCGTGGCGATGGGCTGCAAGGAGGGCACGGTCAAGGCCCTGACGTCGCAGGCGATTGCCGCCCTGCGCCACACCATCAACCTCGACGAGGAGGCATGACGTGAGCATGGATCCCCGCAGGCGCTTCCGGGAGCGGGCGCAGGGTGTCGGCCCGGCCCCCCTGGGCGACATCGTGTCGCGTGGCACCCGTCTGCGCCGCCGGCGCTTGACGGCGGCGGCCTCTACGGTGGCCCTGGTCCTGGTGGCGGCCTCGGTGGTGGGCTACCAGGCCCTCCAGCCCGCGCCGAAGGTGAAGCTGCACGTAGTCGGTCCTCCGTCCACCGCTCCAGTCACACCCTCTCCGGCGCTGTCCCCCACAGCGATGGCCTCACCCCAGGCCGGGCTGCCGGTAGTGGGTGTCACCGGCCTGGCAATTGAAGACCAGTCATGGGTGAGCGACGCCGAGGGGTGGCTCCTGGGCACTGCCACCTGCACCGGGTCGCCCTGCACGGTGATCCTGCACACGGGCGACGGTGGCCAGACCTGGGACAGAGCGTCGGCCCCGGACGGGGGTTCGGTCGCCCACGTGCGCTTTGCCAGCCTCCAGATCGGCTACGCCTACGGCAGTAGTGACGGCGCCACCTCGCCCCTCTACATGACAACCGACGGCGCCACGACCTGGGAGCAGCAATCAGGTGCGGGCAACGTGGAGGATCTTGACGTCAGCCAGGGCACGGTTGTGGCCATCACCTACCACCACAGCGGTTGCCCCTTAACCTGCGACCCCATGCTGGAGAGCGCTGCGGCCGGCAGCGCTGCATGGCGCACGCTGCCCGCGCCGGCAATATCGCAGGGGTTCGGGGAGAGCGTCCTCGTCCAGGGCTCCGACATCTACTTCCTCAGCTACGGCCACCCGGCCGGCGGTACTTCGAACGCCCAGACCCGCATTGACCGGTCAATGGATGGCGGCGCACATTGGGTCTCGGGTGGCGATCCTTGTAGCGCCCCACCCCGAGGAGCAGACACCGGACAGGTCGAGTGGGACGCGGGCTCGCCCGCGACGGGTCCCGGAGGCTTTGTAGCGCTTATTTGTACTCAGCGGGGGGCGCAGAATGCATTCCTCTTGCAATCCACGGATGCCGGGTCCACATGGACGAGGCTTGGGCAGACGCCGAACGCAGGAAGGCTAACTGTCGGATCCGCAAGGAACTTCGCCGCCTTCACGACGACCGGGGTAGTCGTATCCCACGACGGCGGAACCACCTGGCGCACGACCCTGCAGGGAAACAGGCTGTCGGCCGCGTCCCTCAGCTTCGAGGACGCCACCACGCTCCGTGCCTCGTTCGGCGGCGCCACCATCTACACATCCGTTGACGCCGGGGAGACCTGGACCGCTTCCCAGCCAGCCGGCTAGGACGCCGTGGCAGTTTCCCCAGGGCCGAGCCCGGACTTCAGCTCCTCCTCGACCTTCTCCAGCTCCTCGGTCTCCTGCTTCAGTTCCTCGATGCTGGCGTGCTCCGCTGGGCCTGGGGTCGCTACCGCCGCGACTCCTCATCAGCCATCGTGTGCCTCCTTCAGCGAACGGTGTCGGGCGCGCAAAACCGACGGCCGGGCAAACGTCCGACCGCCGGCTGAAACGGAATCCAGGCGAGGTGGCTTAGCCGCGGGCCAGGGAGGGGATGAAGCCGCCGACCAGCCCGAGCACGAAGTCGACGAGCTGGGAAAGCATGCCCGTGATCGTCGGGATGAGGTCGCCGCCGAGGAAGTTGCCGATGAAGCCCTGGATCATCTCGATGATGCCTGACATCGATCGCCCCCAATCTCATGCCTCGGGGCTCCCGGGGAGCCCGTGGGTAGTCTGGTCGCCTGTCCAAAGCTTGTCAGGTGCAAAGACAAGAGTCAAGAGCAACAAATAACTCCGTAGATCTACGGAGTTTTTACACTCTCAGATGAAGGCGCTGTAGCCGGTGATGTCCCGACCGACGATGAGCGTTTGGATGGTCTCGGTGCCCTCGTAGGTGTGCAGCACCTCGATGTCGGACATGTGGCGGATCACGTGGTTCTCGAGCAGGATCCCGTTGCCCCCCAGCAGATCGCGGGCCTCGGCGATGACCTTCCGGGCGGTGCGGGTGTTGTTCAGCTTGGCGAGGCCGGCGATGGAGTCGGTGAGCCGCCCGGCCTCGGTCAGGCGGGCGATCTGCATGCAGTACAGCTGCATGCCGGTTACCTCGGCAAGCATGGTGACCAACCGCTCCTGGATGATCTGGAAACTGGCCAGCGGCTTGCCGAACTGGATGCGCTGCTTGGCGTAGGTCAATGCCGTGTCGTAGGCCGCCACCGCGTGGCCGAGTGCCGCCCAGGCACAGCCGGCCCGGGTGGTCACCAGCACCCGGCCGGTGTCCTTGAAGCTGTTGGCGCCCGGCAGGCGGTTGGTGTCCGGCACCCGGACGTCCTCCAGGACGATGTCGGCCTGCCACACCGCCCGTGCGGCCCCCTTGCCGGTGATCACGCTGGCCTGGTAGCCGGGCGTGTCGGTCTCCACCAGGAACCCCTTGACCTTGCCGTCCTCCATCGAGCGTGCCCACACCACCACCACCTGGGCGATGGTGGCGTTGCCGATCCAACGCTTCGCCCCGTTGATCACCCAATGGTCGCCGTCCCGGCGGGCCTCGGTCTCGAGGGCGACCGAATCGGACCCGTGCTTGGGCTCGGTGAGGGCGAAGGCGCCGATGGTGTCCAGGGTGGCCATCGACGGCAGCCAGCGCTCCTTCTGCTCGGGCGAGCCCAGCATGTCGATGCTTTTCATCGCCAGCCCGGACTGCACGCCGAGGAAGGTGGCGAGGCTCCCATCCCCCCGGTGCAGTTCCATGTGGACGAGGCCGCTGGCAAGGGCACTCATGCCCGGGCAGCCGTAGCCGACGATGTCGTCGCCCACGATCCCGAGCTCGGGGAGGCGGCGAGCCAGCGGCCAGGGGAACTCGGCCCGCTCCCAGTACTCGTTGATGGTGGGCAGCACCTCGCGGTCGACGAAGCGGCGGGTGCTGATGAAGCGGTCCCACTGCTCATCGGTGAACTGGTCGCGCACGAGGAAGTAGTCGGTGGCCAGGGCCTCGCCCAGGTGCTCGTACGGCATGGCGGATGTCGTCACTTACGCGTCCTCCCTGTCCTCTGCGGGCCCGACACCGGGCCCGGCAACGATGTCGACGGTGCGATCCAGGCCCTCGGCCAGCAGGTCGGTCCGCTGGGCGGCGGAGAAGATCTCCAGCCCGGGGTCGGTGCCGGGCCGCGCCCGGACCTCGATGCGCAGCGTTCCCTCTCCCGCCTCCACCGCTACCCCGGTCACGCGCTGGTTGTGGGTCCGGTCCAGCCCGATGGCCACCCGCAGCAGCCCGGCGCAGCACCGCACCAGGCGCTGGTCACCCTTCGAGAGCGACGCGAACTCGGGGTGCGTCGGGCGCGGGAGGCCCTTGCGGTGGTAGCGCGCGATCTGGGCGATGAGCTCGATCTCCCGGTCGGTGAAGCCGGTCAGGTGGTCCGAGTTCCGGATGAGGTAGTAGGTATGGCGATGATGCGCCGCATGCGACACGAACAGGCCAATGTTGCACAGCAGCGCAGCGGCCTCCAGGTACTCCCGGGCGTCGTCGCCCAGCCGGTGGAGCGGCTCGGTCTGGTCGAACAGGTCCAGGGCGAGGTAGGCGACGTGGGCGGAGTGTTCCCGGTCCTCATCCATGATCTCGGAGAGCGCCGTGACGCTGCGCCGTCGGAGGTCGGAGAGGTGGTGCAGCGAACCCCCGTGCGCCCGCCGCCAGGCGTCGAGCAGCACGCCCTCCCGCAGGGCATAGTCCGAGAAGCGCATCTCCCGGAGGCCAAACTCCTCAAAGACCTGCTCCAGGATGAGGGCTCCGGCGAGGATGATGTCCGCCCGGCGGGGGTCCATCCCGGACAGCTTCGCCCTGGCCTCCACGGTGGGCGCCTTGACCAGGGCCTTCACCACGGCATCGAGGTCGCCCCGCCCGAGCGTGAAGCTGTTCCAGGTCTTGGGCACCGTCTCGTCGTGGCGGGCCGACGCCATGGCGCACACCGCCCCGATGCTCCCGGAGGAGCCGACGGCGACATCGAAGCCGTACCGCTCCACCTCGCGGCGGAACGACGACAGCGTGGAGCGCACGAACCGGCGGCAGGAGTCCACTGCTGCCGAGGTCGCCCGCTCGGCGCTGAAGAACCGCTGGGTAAGCCGGATGGCTCCGAGCTTCATGCTCCGGGCGGCCAGGCTCTCCCCCTGGTACCCCAGAAGCAGCTCGGTAGACCCGCCGCCGATGTCACACAGCAGCAGGCGCTGGTCGAAGACGGGGACCGCCTGCAGGACGCCGAGATGGATGAGCCGGGCCTCCTCGGTGCCCGAGACGACCTCGACGAGGACCCCCGCCTCGGAGAGCGCCCGGGACAGGAACTCCGCCCGGTTGCGGGCCTCCCGGACTGCCGACGTGGCCACCGCCACGACCCGGGCGCCGTGCATCTCGGCCACCTCGCGGAAGCGGGCGAGAACGGCGATGGCCCGGTCGATCGCTCCCGCCTCCAGGTGGGTCATGTCACCCGCCCCGGAACCGAGGCGCACCATCTCCTTCTCCCGCTCGATGACCTCGAAGGCGCGCTGACCCAGCAGGCGGGCGATCACCAGGTGCAGGGAGTTGGTGCCAATGTCGATAGCGGCCACGACGTCGGCGGGAACCGGCGTGGGGGCCACTGCGGGGAGCTCGTCGCCCGGGGCGGGCTCAAGCAGCATCTCGTGCGCGCACATGCGAGGGATTCTCCCCTACCGCGCCCGCTCCCATCTGACTACCATTCGGCTCGATGCCCGAGGACGACGAGCCGGAGCCCCGGTTCATGCCGACGCCGATCGGCCGCAACGGCAGCTCGCCCGAGCAGCCCGAGGATGCTCCGCCGGTGCGGCGGCGCAGTCCCCTCATCACCTTCTTCCTCCTGCTCACTGCGGCAGCCGTGGTGGCCCCCTTCATCGCCGTCGGCGTCGCATGGGTCACGCACGCCGGGCCGTTCTCCCACACGATCTTCCCCGTCACCCTGCACAACGACGGGAGTGCGCCCGTGGTGATACGGGCCTGTGGGGCGAACTGCGCCAAGGGCGATCAGGCGATCACCCTGCAGCCGGGGGCGGGGGTCCAGGTGGGCGCCACCAACAACGGCACCATCAGCCGCTACTACGTGCACGACGTCACGGGGACGGTCCTGGGCTGCCTGCCGCTGGTCTACCACCAGACCTACCGGGGCCTGACCGTCGAGACCAGTGCGGCCGAGAACTGCCCGGGGAACCCGCTCCCGGTTCCGGGGGTCAGCCCGACCACCAACCCCAACATCGAGGGGCCGTAAGGTGATGCGTGGCGCCGGACCGAGAGGGACTCAGCTGCCGTAGCGGTGGCGGGGGGCGGTCCGCACCCGGGGGGGCCGCCGGGGAACCTTCTCCGGGGTGGGGGCGGGCTGCGGCTTCTCAGCCCGCAGCTTCTCCTTCTTCACCTTCTCGGGCTTTACCGTTTCCGGGCGCACCGTTTCCGGGCGCACCTTCTCCGGCTTCAGCTTCTCCAGCTTGGCCTTCGGCGCACGGGCCTTCTCCGGCTTGATCTTCTCGGGCTTTGCCTTGTCGGGGCGGACCTTCGCCGGCTTGCCGCCCGTCTCGGCGTGCCCGGGTGCGGCGTCCTCCCGGCCGAAGTGGCGGGCGAACCAGCCTCTGGGCTTGACCTGTTGGACGGGTACCGCCGGGACCCGTGGGGCCTCCCGGGGCGGAGCCTGGCCGGCAGCCGGCAGGGCCGCCACCTGGTTTCCCGAGGGGATGGCCGGCCAGGCGACGTCGGGTGCTCCCGGGCGGCCCGCCTCCACGGCGGCAGCCGCGGCGACCTGCTGCACCCAGGTGAACGGCTGCGCCTCCAGCGCGGGCGGAGGCGCCGTCGCCGGGGCGCGGCCGGCACCGGCGGCCGCAAGGGCGGGAACAAGGCCGGGAACAAGGCCGGGAAGAAGGGGCGGAACCAGTACCGGGAGGGGCACACGCGCGGGGGCCGGAGCATGCTTGTCCTTGCGCTTGCTTCCCCAGTGGTGCGCCACCGCCTTGGCCGGCCACTCGTGGACGATGTCGACGGCGGGCACGAGGGCCACGCACCCCTCCAGGATCCGCGCCGAGATGTCGGACCGGGGGTCGGACACCACCACGGGGAGCCCCACATTCAGCGAGCGGGAGACCTCCTTGGAGTAAGGCAGGACGGCGGCGAAGCCCCGGGGGTAGACCCGGAGCAGCTCGTCGAGGTCGATGCCGTTGTCCGGCTCCGCCTTGTTCAGCACGCAGGACACGTCCTCGGCG
>DASTWV010000032.1 GCA_035765775.1 Actinomycetota bacterium
CCAGGCGGCGGCCGAGAGCACGCCCGAGGTCCTCCTGGAGCGCCTCATGATCGCCGCCGGGCTGCCCCCGCCGGTGCGCCAGTTCACCCTGGCCCGGGACGGCAGGACCTACCGGGTGGATCTCAGCTACCCGGAGCTGAAGCTCGCCATCGAGTTCGACGGGTACCGGTACCACTGGGGAAGGAAGAAGTGGCGCCAGCACCTGGCGCGGAGCAACGTGTTGATGCTGTTGGGCTGGCGGGTGCTCCACATCACCTGGGACGACCTCGTGTTCCACCCCGAGAAGGTCGTCGCCCAGGTCCGGGAGGCGCTCGGGATGAACTAGCCGCCCAGGCGCACCCGGCCGTTGGGCTCCAGGGCCACCAGGCCCTCGGCCACCAGGGCGTCCACCGCAGCCGACACCCGGGGGCCGGACTCGGCCCAGCGCCCGGCCAGTTCCCCCACCGGGAGGGAGGGCACCTGGCGGAGGGCCTCGACGATCCGGCCCCGGAGCTGGCGGGTCGACCCGGCGAAGGGAGACGGCCGCCGGGTCGCGGCCGGGGCGGCGGCTGCCGTGCCCGCAACGCCGCCCGCTGCAGCGCCGCCCGCCCGCCGGAACCGGCACGCGGACGCCAGCGGGCAACCCTCACAGCGGGGCACCGCCCGGCAATGCTCCCGGCCGAGGTCCATGAGGGCCTGGTTCCAGGCCCCAGGGTCCCGCTCGTCCCGCCCGTCCAGCCATGCCTGGGCCTCGTCGGCCACCACCGAGGGCGTCACCTGGGACGCCGGGGCGCCCAGCCGGGCGCGGGCGACCACCCGGCGAACGTTTACGTCGACCGCCGCCACGGGGACGCCGTAGGCGCACGAGGCCACCGCCGCCGCCGTGTAGGCCCCGACCCCGGGCAACCGGCGGAGCTCTCCCACGGAGGAGGGGATGATCCCGCCGTGTGCCGCCACCACCTGCCCTGCCGACCGGTGCAGGGCGGCGGCCCGCCGGTTGTAGCCCAGCCCGGCCCACGCCCGGAGCACGGACGCCAAGTCAGCCGCCGCCAGCACCGAAACCGACGGGAATCCACCCATGAAGCGCTCCCACGACGGCACCACCCGGGCCACCTGGGTCTGCTGCAGCATCACCTCCGCCACCAGCACGCCGTACGGCGATGGCGCCGCCCGCCACGGGTAGGCCAGGCGCCGCGGCCCGTACCAGTCGAGGAGCTCCGTCACCGGTCGGACTACTCGGCGGGAGCGGGTTCCACCAGAACCGGCGGCACCTCGGCGGTGCAGAACTTGCAGCGCCGGGCTTCCTTGGGGATCTCGCTCAGGCACTCCGGGCACGGCCGGGTCGCGACGGCGGGCTCCGGGGTGGGCTCCTGGTGGCGGCGGGCGATCAGCATGTTCACCGGCTTCACCACGAACAGGAACACGGCCAGTGCGATGGACAGGAACGAGATCACCGCGTTGATGAAGTCGCCGTAGGCGAAGGCGCTCTTGCGCACGTGGAACGCAAGGTTCTGGAAGTTTGCCTTACCCGGTATGGCGATCAGCGGGGTCAGCAGGTCTTTGACGAGGGCGGTCACCACCGCCCCGAAGGCGGCGCCGATCACCACGGCCACCGCCAGGTCGATGACGTTGCCCCGCAGGACGAACTCCTTGAACTCGGTGCCTAAACCCTTGCCCGCCACCGGTCCCTCCTTCCCTCTGGTCGCCCGCTCCTCGGGACCCGTACGACGGGAGCCCCGAAACGCTACAAATTCTCCTCCAGTTGGCGGGCAATGTGCCGGAGGGCCTTGCCACGGTGGCTGATCGCGTCCTTTTCGCCGGCCGACAGCTCGGCCATCGTGCGGGTCTCGCCCTCGGGAATGAACCAGGGGTCGTAGCCGAAACCTCCTCTCCCCCGGGGGACAAAGCCGATCCGGCCCTCGCACACGCCCTCGCCCACCACCTCCGTGCCGTCCGGGCCGGCCAGGACCACGACGCACCGGTAGCGGGCTCCCCGGCCCTCGGCGGGCACGCCCTCCAGGGCGGCGACCAGTTTGGCATTGTTGGCGGTGTCGGTCGCATCCCGGCCCCCGCCGACCCCGGAGTAGCGCGCAGAGTGCACCCCGGGCGCCCCACCCAGGAAATCGACCTCGATCCCGGAGTCGTCAGCCAGCGTCGCCAGGCCCGTCCGCCGGCTGACGAAGAGCGCCTTCAGCCGGGCATTCTCCAGGTAGGTGGATCCGGTCTCCGCCACCTCCGGCCACTCCCCGACGTCGGCAGCGGTCAGCAGGGAGAAGGGCAGCCCCGCCAGGATCTGGCGCACCTCGACGATCTTGCCGGGGTTGGTCGAGGCGATCACCAGTCCGTCGCCTGGACCCATCAAGCGGGACCCATCAAGCGGGGCCCATCAAGCAGGGATCAAGGGGCCTGCAACGCCTTGCGCTGGGCGGCGACGATGGCCTCGATGCCGGTGGCCCCCAGGTCGATCATGGTCTGCAGCTCGGCCGGGCTGAACGGCTCGCCCTCGGCGGTGCCCTGGAGCTCCACGAAGCGGCCCGACGCCGTCATCACCAGGTTGAGGTCCACCTGGGCGGAGGAGTCCTCGACGTAGCACAGGTCCAAAGACGGCACCCCGTCCACGATGCCCACGCTGACCGCCGCCACCTCCTCGCGCAGCGGCGACGCCTTCAGCTTCCCCGAAGCCACCAGCCCGGCGATGGCGTCCGCCAGGGCCACGTACGACCCGGAGATCGACGCCGTGCGGGTGCCGCCGTCGGCCTGGAGCACGTCGCAGTCCAGCCAGATCGTGCGCTCCCCGAGGGCAGCGAAGTCGCACACCGAGCGCAGGGAACGGCCGATCAGGCGCTGGATCTCCATCGTCCGGCCGCTCTGCTTGCCTTTGGCCGCCTCCCGGGGGGTCCGGGTCTCGGTGGCCCGGGGCAGCATCGAGTACTCGGCGGTGACCCAGCCCTTGCCCTGGCCCCGGAGGAAGTCGGGCACCCGCTCCTCCACCGAAGCGGTCACCAGCACGCGGGTCCGCCCGGCCTCGTACAGGACCGAGCCCTCGGCAAAGTCGGTGTAGCCCCGGGTGATGGTGATGGGGCGCAGGTCGGAGGCCTCCCGCCCGTCAGCTCTATGCACCGGCGAACCCTACACGGTCGGTACGAACGGGGTCACTACACACGGTCAGTGCACACGGTCAGTACACAAGGATGCGCAAGTTGTCCGACGCCACGTCGATCTCGCCCCGGTACTCCCGGGCGGCCATCTCCCGGGACACCTTCGGGTCCCGGCCGGGCACGAGGTGGGACAGGAGCAGGTGTGAGACCTGGCACTGGAACGCCATCTCGCCCGCCTCGGTGGCGGTCATGTGCAGCTCCTGCAGCTCCTTGGTGGTCGTGTGCAGGCTGGCCTCGGCAATGAGGAGGTTGGCGCCCCACACGAAGTCGATGACCGCGCGGCTGGGGCCGGTGTCGGCGGTGTAGGCCACCGTGCGCGCCTCGGCGGTCGCCCGGAGGGCGTAGCACTCGACCGGGTGCCGGGTCCGGCAGAAGCGCAGCTCGAAGTCGCCGATGTCGGGGATCAGCTTGTCATTGACCTCGACGAAGGACAGGTAGCCCCCGAAGGTGGCGTCCCCGTCGGGCAGCAGCCCGCCGAGGAACGCCGCTGCACCCGCCGGGGCATACACCGGCAGCCCCGCCGGCTCGCCCGCCTCCGGGCCGTAGCGCAGGGCGTAGAGGAAGGCGTACAGGTCGACGACATGATCGAGGTGCAGGTGGCTGAGCACGATGGCCGTCAGCTCCGAAGGCTTCACGTGACGCTGCAGGTTGCCGAACGAGCCCGGCCCGCAGTCCACCCACAGCCGCGTGTTCGCGGTCTTGAACAGGTAGCCCGAGCAGGCCGCTCCCGGTGCGGGGAAGGTCCCCGAGCCGCCCAGCACGATCACCTCGTACGCCATGGCACCGCCTCCACCTCGCGCAGCTCCGGCAAAAACCGGGAGCCTACCTCCCGGAACTGCTCGGGGTCGCCGGAGACCATGAAGCGCCGGGTGCCCAGCTCGGCGACCCGGCGGAGCAGGTCCTCGGAGACCAGCCGGGCATACACGTCGCGGGCGACCGCATCCGCCGACGAGATCAGCTCGACATCCCCCTTGGTCACCCAGTGGAGCACGCCCTTCAGCAGCGGGTAGTGCGTGCAGCCCAGGATCAGCGTGTCCACGCCCGCGGCCAGCAGCGGCGCGAGGTAGCCCTCGGCCAGGCCGATCAGCTCCTCGGAAAACGTGTCGCCCGCCTCCACCCGGTCGACGAAGGCCGGGCAGGCCTGGCAGAGCACCTCGAGGTCGTCCCGGGCGGCGGCCAGCGCCCGCTGGTAGGCCCCGCTGCCCACGGTCACCGGGGTCGCCAGGACGCCGACCCGCCGGTTGTGGGTGGCCCGGGCGGCGGTCCGCACCGCGGGCTGGATCACCCCGATCACCGGCACGTCGTAGCGCTCGGCGGCCTCCCCGGCCGCGGCGGCGGTCATGGCGTTGCACGCGATCACCAGCATCTTCACGTCCTGGGCGGACATGAGGTCCATGATCTGGAAGGCGAAGGAGCGGACCTCCTCGACGGTCCGCGGGCCGTAGGGTGCGCGGGCGGTGTCGCCGAAGTAAGCGAGGTGCTCCTGGGGGAGCAGCTCCTCCAGCGCCCGCACCACGGTGAGCCCCCCGACCCCGGAGTCGAAGACCCCGATGGGCCGGTTCTGCCGGGCACTCACAGCCCGGTCACCAGGGCATGTACTCCACGTCGGTGGCCGCCTGCTCGACCTCCTTGGTCCAGATCGACGTGGAGAGGTACTTCCAGCCCCCGTCGGCGAACAGGCACACGATGTCGCCCTCGTCGATCCCCATGGCGACGCGCCGGGCCACATGCACCGTCGCCCCCGCCGAGATCCCGCAGAAGATCCCCTCCTGGGCCAGGACCCGCCGGGTGAGGCGGACCGAGTCCTCGGCGTTGACCTTGAACCGGCGATCGAGCATCTTCTCGTCGAACACCGGCGGGATGAACCCGTCCGCCATCGAGCGCAGGCCGTAGACCAGGTCGCCCTGCTGGGGCTCGGCGGCCACCACCTGCACCTCCGGGCGGTGCTCCTTGAGGTAGCGCCCCACGCCGGTCAGCGTCCCGCCGGTGCCCAGGCCGGCCACGAAGTGCGTGATCTGCGGGCAGTCCCGGACGATCTCCGGGGCGGTGGTGGCGTAGTGCGCCCCGGGGTTGGCCGGGTTGCCGTACTGGTAGAGCATCAAGAAGGTGGGGTCGTCGGCGGCCATCTGCTCGGCCACCCGGATGGCGCCGTTGGAGCCGTACTCGCCGTCGGTGAGCTTGATCTGGGCACCGTAGGCGGCGATGAGGTCCCGGCGCTCGGCCGAGGCGGTCTCCGGCATGACGCACATGAGCGGGTAGCCCCGGCGCCGCGCCAGGAAGGCCAGCGAGATCCCGGTGTTGCCCGAGGTGGGCTCCAGCAGGCGGCGCTCCGGGGTCAGCTCGCCCGAGGCCTCGGCGGCATCCAGCATGGCCCGGGCGATGCGGTCCTTGAGCGACCCGGTGGGGTTCTGGCCCTCCAGCTTGGCCCAGATGCGCACGCCGGGCTTGGGCGACATGCTCGGCAGGCCTACCAGCGGGGTGTTGCCGACCAGCCCGGAGATGTCGTCGAAGCGCATTGCGAGATCTGGTGCGGGGCCGGGCTAGCCTCCGGCGACGGCCGGCAGGATCGAAAGCACGTCGCCGTCCCTCAGCGGGGTGTCCAGGCCCTCGAGGTAGCGGACATCCTCGTCGTTGAGGTAGACGTTGACGAACTTGTGGAGCTCGCCGTCCTCGCCCAGCAGCTGCTCGCCGAGGCCGGGGTACTGGGCGATCAGCTCGGAGACGACGTCGCGCAGCGCCCCGGAGGGGGCGCTCAGCTTGCTGGCGCCGCCTACGTTGGGGCGGAGGACAGCGGGGATCCGGACATCGACGGCCATTGCGGGAGTGACCCTATCACCGAGCCGCGCGTAGTTGGCCGCGCACCAGGTTGCCCGACGGGTCCCGGAAAAACGCCCCGCCGTCGTCCTCGTCGAGGCCCACGCCGGCGTCCTGGAGCCTGCCCAGCACCTCGCCGAGGGCGGTGGCGTCGGGCAGCTCGACGGTATAGCGGCGCAGCCCTGAGGCGGTCCGGGGAGCCGGCGGAGCCCCCTCGCCCGCCCAGGTGTTGAGGCCGAGGTGGTGGTGGTAGCCGCCCGCCGACACGAAGGCGGCGCCCCACCGGTCGGCCACCCCCATGATGTCGAAGCCCAGCAGCCCGTGGTAGAAGCCGACAGCCTCGCCCAGGTTGGCGATGTGCAGGTGGACGTGGCCCATGTAGGTTTCCTCGGGGAGCGGGTCGCCCAGGGCGTCGCCCGGCTGCAGTTCGTCGAAGAGGGCGTCGAGGTCGATGGGGTCCCGGCCGGAGCGCAGGGTGCCGTTGGCGTCCCGGGCCACGAACATCCCGTTGGCGAAGCCGAACTCGCCGTCCTCGGGCGACTCGCAGTAGATCTCGATGCCGTTGCCATCGGGGTCCCAGAGGTAGTCGGACTTGGTCATGACGTGGTCGGTGGGCGAGTTCGGGTAGCGCAGCGACATCAGCCGCCCGATCACCCGGGCCAGCTCCCGCCGGCTGGGCAGCACCAGGGCCAGGTGGTACAGGCCCGTGGTGCGGTCGGGCACGGGGCGGTCGGCCCCCGGGTGCAGCACGACGTAGGGCGTGCCCCCCGCCCCCATGACGATGGACTCGTCCTCGCCGCCGGGCAGCTCGGCCAGCCCCACGACGTCCCGGTAGAAGTCCCGGGCGGTGGCGCCGTCGGTGACACCCAGGTGGACGGCCCCGACGCCGGTGGCCGGGGCGATCGAGAACTGTTTGGTCTCTGTAGTTGCGGTCTCGTTCATGCAGGGTGAAACCATGGGCGGGGATCGTTCATTCCCGCGCTACCTGCGGCCCTACCGGACGACGACCTCCACCTCTTCCACCTCGCCGGTCGGGTCCCGCCAGTCCTGCTTGTGGATGAGGTAGCCCTTGGAGTACGGCTGCGCCCGGTCCTCCAGCGAGACGATCACGAACACCGAGTCCGGGTAGTGCGCCTCCCGGATGTCGGTGGGCGACGGGTAGGCCCGGGTGGCCACGTGGGAGTGGAAGATCGAGGAGACCTCGAGGTCCCGGTCGTCGATGTCCCGCAGGGCGGCGATCATCTCGCGGTCGTCGGGCTTGTAGAACACGGGCGAGGCGGCGGCGTTGGTGAGCCGGTAAATCCGCTCCACCACCCCGTCCCTCCCGCCCAGGAACCCGCACGCCTCATTGGGCAGGCCGTCCATGCAGTAGGCCACCATCGAGTCGTAGATGTCCTGCGGGATGACCAGCTGCTTGGGGGCGGTCATGGCGCCACCTCGATGTGCCCGGGCTCGCCGGCCACCGTGCGCCCGATGACCGCCGCCGCCGGGGTCCCCCGCGCCGTCAGGTCTCTCACCAGGGCATCCTCGGCGCCGGGGTCCACCGCGATGAGCATCCCGCCCGACGTCTGGGCGTCGAACAGGACGGTGCGCAGGGCATCGCTCAAGGCCGGGCTGAAGTCCACCGAGGGGGAATAGTACGACGCGTTCCGCCGGGTGCCGCCGGGGACGAAGCCAGCCGCGGCCAGATCCGCCACCCCATCGAGCAGCGGGACCGCCCCCGCCGAGATCTCGCCGGCTACCCCCGACAGGCGCAGCAGGTTGTGCAGGTGGCCGATCAGCCCGAATCCGGTGACGTCGGTGGCCGCCTCGGCCCCGGCGGCCAGCATCGCCTGGGCGGCGCCGGCGTTGAGCGTGGCCATGATCCGGGTGGCGTCGGCCACGAGAGCATCGGGGGCGGCGTCCCGCTTGATGGCGGTGGCGATGATCCCCATCGACAGGGGCTTGGTCAGGACGAGCGACAGGCCGGCCCGGGCCCCGGCGGAGGTCAAGAGCCGGTCGGGGTGCACCATGCCGGTCACCGACATCCCGTACTTGGGCTCAGCGTCCTCCACCGTGTGCCCGCCCACCACGCTCACACCCGCCTCGGTGGCCTTGTCGGCCCCGCCCTCCAGGACCCGGGCGAGGAGCTCGAAATCCAGCGTCTGCGGCCAGCCGACGAGGTTGAGGGCCAGCACCGGCCGGCCCCCCATGGCGTAGCAGTCGCTGAAGGCATTGGCCGCGGCGATGGCGCCCCACAGGTAGGGGTCGTCCACGATCGGGGTGAAGAAATCGACAGTGAGCAGGATGGCGTTGTCGGGCGCCACCCGGTAGACCGCGGCGTCATCGGGCGCGTCCAGGCCCAGGAGGAGGTTGGGGTCCTCGCTCCGGTTGTGGTCTCGAAAGCGGCGCAGGACCTGCGCCAGGTCGCTGGGACCGAGCTTGCAGGCTCAGCCGGCGCCGTGGCTGTACTGCGTCAGACGGGGCGGGGTCATAGCCCTCTGTTATATCCCGGCAGCGCATTTGCGCCGTGCCGGGGGGGTCGGGAGCCGGATCCGGCCCGGGACCGGCGGCGGCACGGTAGCCTGGAGTGGTGCCGGACCCCCGCAAGGCGGCCCCCTCGGAGGAGGGGGGGCAAGGCCCCAAGAAAGCCTCGCGACACACCTCCGCGGCCGCCCGTTCCGACCAGGGTCCCCACCCCGCCCCGCCCCGCGCCAGTCCTCCCCGGCCCCCGGAGCCGGGCCGCGGGCACGCCAAGGAACCCCACAACGCGGTGCCCACGGGCAAGGTCGGGCGCTTCAGCCGCCTGGCCGCGACGTCCATCAAAGGGTCAGTCCGCTTGGCGATGATCGGGCCCAAATCCTTGCTCGGGGGGGACTCGATCAAGAACCTGCTCGAGGATCTGCACCTCGCCACCGCCGAAGATCTGGTCGACACCCTCGGCCGCCTCAAGGGCACCTCGATGAAGCTGGGCCAGCTCGCCTCGTTCATCGACGCCGGCATCCTGCCCCCCGAGGTGCGGGACATGTACCAGGGCGTGCTGGGCTCACTCCGGGACGCCGCCCCGCCCATGAAGGCGGAGCTGGTGGGCGAGGTGTTCCAGCACGAGTTCGGCATGCTGCCCGACGAGCTCTTCGCCGAGTTCAGCGCCGAGCCGGTGGCCGCCGCCAGCCTGGGCCAGGTCCACCTCGCCACCACCAAGGAGGGCGAGGAGGTGGCGGTCAAGATCCAGTACCCGGGCATCGAGGAGGCCATCCGCTCCGACCTGGCGGTCACCACTGCGGTCCGGCCCCTCCTGCCGCTGCTGGCCCCCGGCCTCGATGCCGGGGATGCCCTCGAGGAGATGCGCGCCCGCCTCCTGGAAGAGTGTGACTACCTCCTCGAGGCCGAGAACATGGACACCCTCGCCGACCGCTTCCAGGACCACCCGTTCGTCATCGTGCCGCGGTCGCTGCCCCAGCTGTCCACCGAGCGGATCCTCACCATGGGGCGGGCCCGGGGCCGGCCGTTCGCCGAGGTGATGGCACTGCCCCAGGAGGAGCGCGACCGGGTGGGCGAGATGCTGTTCCGCTTCTACTACGGGTCCCTGTACCGCTACGGCTTCACCAGCGCCGACCCCCATCCGGGCAACTACTTCCTGATGCCCGACGGCCGGATGGCGTTCTTCGACTTCGGGCTGGCCTGCAACCTCGACCCCCGCATGACGCCCTACCTGCAGGGCGCCTTCATGGCGCTGCGGGACAAGGATGTCGCCGGGGTCTTCCGCAACGCCATCGCCATGCGCTACGTCACCCGGCCGGAGCAGACCGACCCCCAGCGCTTCTACGAGTGGGTGCGCCTGGTGCTGGACCCGGTGGCCGAGGACCACGAGTACACCTTCACCCGGGAGTTCATCGCCGAGCGGACCGCCACCATGCTCGACCCCCGCAACCCATGGTTTTCGTTCCTGCGCCAGCTCAACCTGCCCCGCTGGGGGATCCTCGTCTACCGCTTGGAGCTGGGCCTGTTCGCCGTGCTGGCGCAGCTGGGGGCCACGGCCAACTGGCACCGGATCGTGCTGGAGTTCTGGGACGCCGCCGAGCCCTCCACCGAGCTGGGCGAGGCCGAGGCGGCGTGGATGGAGAGCCACCCGAAGTAACAGCCCGGCCGGATGGGCGGGGCCACAGTTCCCGGAGCCGATCCGGGTCGGGCTGCTCGCAGGCGAGGGCCCCCCGGCGGGGGCCGCTTTTCATCTCGCCCTGGATCCGTCGCGAACGGGGGGATTCCACCACAGAATGCGCCCAGCGCCTCAGACATCACCACTCGATGCCACGCTGGGCCTTGATCCCCTCCTCGTAGGGGTGCTTCACGGGGTGCATCTCGGTCACCAGGTCCGCCGCCGCCACCAGCTCGGCCGGGGCGTCCCGGCCGGTCACCACGATGTGCTGGAAGCCAGGCCGCCCCACCAGCACCGAGACCACCTCGGCGGTGTCCACCCAGCCGAAGGCCATCGGATAGGTGAACTCGTCCAGCAGCAGGAAATCGAAGGCCTCGGACTCGATGAGGCGCCGGACCTCCGCCCACCCTTCCCGGGCGAGGTCGGCCGACTCCTCGAGGTTCCGGGAGGTCCAGGTCCAGCCGTCGCCCATGGCCTCCCAGACGATGCCCCCGAGGGCCTCGGCCGCAGCCCGCTCGCCGATCTTCCACTTGCCTGACTTCAAGAACTGGAAGACGCCCACCCGGTAGCCCTGCGCCCAGGCCCGCAGCATCATGCCGAAGGCGGCGGTGGACTTCCCTTTGCCGTTGCCGGTATGGACAATCAGCAGGGCCCGGTCCCGGGGGGCCCGCCCGGGCGCGCTGGGCATCCCGGATCCCTACGAGAGGACCAGGTTCACCAGGCGGGGCGGCACGACGATCACCTTCGAGGGTGTCCGTCCGTCCAGTGCCCGGCTCACCTTCTCGCTCCCGAGCGCCAAGGCCTCCATCTCCGCCCGGGCGATGTCCGCCGACACGTCCATGGTGTCGCGCACCTTGCCGTTGACCTGCACCACCATGGTCACCCGCTCGGCGGCCAGCACGGCGGGGTCGTAGGCCGGCCAGGGCTCGAGGTGGATCGACCCCTCGTGGCCCAGACGGTGCCACAGCTCCTCGGTGATAAAGGGGGCGATGGGCGCCAGCAGCTTCAGGAACACCTCCACCGCCTCCCGGGGCGGCGGCCCGGATGCCTTGGAGAGCGCGTTCAGCAGCTCCATCATGCGGGCGATGGCGGTGTTGAAGCTGAAGGACTCGAAGTCGTCGGTCACCGCCTTCACCGTCCGGTGCACCGCGAGGTTGAGGGCCGGGCTCACCGCACCGGGCTCGGCCGACGACAGCACCCGCCACACCCGGCTCAACCAGCCGAAGGCCACCCGGCCGATCTCCTCGACGCCGTCGGCCGGGAAATCGTAGGCCGCCCCCGGCGGGCTGCAGAACAGGATGAACAGGCGGGTGGCGTCGGCCCCGAAGCGCTCGACCGCCACCGATGCCTCCACCACGTTGCCCAGCGACTTCGACATCGCCTTGCCGCCCATCGAGATCGAGCCCTGGTTGAACAGGCGCAGGAAGGGCTCGGGGAAGGTCACCAGGCCCATGTCCTGGAACGCCTTGGTGAAGAAGCGGGCGTAGATGAGGTGCATCACGGCGTGCTCGATGCCGCCGACGTACTGGTCGATCGGGCACCAGGCCGCCACCCGGTCCGGGTCGAAGGGGGCGGTGTCGTTCTGCGGGTCGCAGAAGCGCAGGAAGTACCACGACGAGTCGAAGAACGTGTCCATCGTGTCGGTCTCCCGCCGGCCTGGCCCCCCGCACGCCGGGCAGGGCACCTGCACCCAGTCGGTGGCGTTGGCCAGCGGCCCGACCGCATCGTCGGTGGGCGTGTAGTCGGCGTGCTCGGGCAGGAGCACGGGGAGCTGGTCGTAGGGCACCGGCACCTCGCCGCAGTCCGCGCAGTAGACGATGGGGATCGGCGTGCCCCAGTAGCGCTGGCGGGAGACCAGCCAGTCCCGCAGCCGGTAGTTCACCGCCCCCTTGCCCTTGCCCTGACCCACCAGCCAGGCGATCACCTGCTCGACCCCGGCGCCGGTCGAGGGGTCGGACCAGGTGCCGGTGAACGGGCCCGAGTTCACCATGGTCCCGGGCCCCACCGAGGCCTCGGTCATGTCCGCCGGGTCCAGTGCGGGGACCCCCTCAGGCTGGATCACCACCCGGATCTCGATGCCGGACTGGCGGGCGAACTCGAAGTCCCGGGTGTCGTGCGCCGGCACGGCCATGATGGCCCCGGTCCCGTAGTGCATCAGCACGTAGTCTGCGGCCCAGACCGGGATCTCCTCGCCGTTGACCGGGTTCACCGCCACCGCCGGCAGGCGGTAGCCCTTGCGCACCCGCTCGGACGAGACCCGCTCCACCTCGGTCTGGCGGCGGACCTCCTCCAGGTAAGCGGCATAGGGCGCCTCGTCGGGGGTCCCGGCCACCAGCTCGGCGGCGAAGGGGTGCTCGGGCGCCACGACGAAGAAGGTCGCCCCCCACAGCGTGTCCGGCCGGGTGGTGAACACCGGGTACGAGCGCCCCGGACCACCACCGGTGGGACGCACCTCGAAGACGACCTCGGCGCCCCGGCTGCGCCCGATCCAGTTGCGCTGCTGAACCAGGACCTGCTCGGACCACTCCAGGATCTCCATGTCGTCCAGCAGGCGGTCGGCGTAGTCCGTGATCTTGAGGAACCACTGGGCGAGGTCCCGCACCTCGGGGACCGACCCGCACCGCCAGCACACCCCGGCCGAGATCTGCTCGTTGGCCAGCACCGTCTTGTCCACCGGGCACCAGTTGACCGGGGCGGTCTTGCGGTACGCCAACCCACGCTCCAGGAGCTGGAGGAAGATCCACTGGTTCCAGCGGTAGTAGTCGGGGCTGGCGCTCGCCAGCTGGCGGCTCCAGTCGTACGAGAACCCCAGCCGCTTCTGGGACCGGCGCATCCGCTCGATGTTGGCGAAGGTCCACTCGCCCGGGTCCACGCCCCGCTTGATGGCGGCGTTCTCGGCCGGCAGGCCGAAGGCGTCGTAGCCCATCGGGTGCAGCACCTGGTGGCCCTTCATGCGCCACTGCCGGGCGATGGCGTCGGCGATCGAGTAGTTCTCGACGTGGCCCATGTGCATGTCGCCCGACGGGTACGGGAACATCTCCAGCACGTAGCGCCGGCGGGCGGGATCGGGGTGCTCGGGGGCAGCGTGCAGGCCGCTCGCCTCCCAAGCCTCCACCCAGGCCTCCTCGAAGCTCTGCGGCTCGTAGCGGGCGGCGTCGGCGGCGCCCACCCCGGCAGTGGACGAGGGCGAGTGCGCGGGCGAGGGCGCGGCGGAATCGGGAACGGTTGCCATGGGACCAAACGGTACCGCACCGCTGCCCGGGGCATGCGCTCACCTGGTCTGGGCTCAGCCCGGCCGGGGGCGCTGGCGCGGCGTCCGCTGCCCCGGGGGACGTCGCACCGGTATACCCCTTTTGTGCACGAATGAACACGATAATCCTGTTCAGAGCTGCACAAAAGCCGGAAGGCCGCGTCAGCGCCCCTACCTTGGTCGCACCGAGACGGCGGCGGCCGCCCCCCATGTCCCCGGACGCGCCGAAGCGCCCGGGGGGTCGGGCGCCTCGGCAGTCAGCGGGTGGGACAGCCGCTGATGGGACGGGAGGGGCTGCCGGTGGGACTCGGGCTATCCGTGAGTTCCCGCAGCAGCCGGGGGGTTACCGCCATGGACATCGCCGGACAGCAGTGAGACCTCCGCCGGAGCCCCTCCCGATCTGTGATGCAAACCGATCTGTGATGCAAACCGAATCTGTGGTGCAAATGCCGTACTGCAACGAGCTACGAAGCTGGCCTAGCGGCAGTTGACCGCAGCGCCCCCGGCGACGAACAGGCCGGCGATGGTGGCGAGACCGATGACCTTGGGGGCGTACTTCTTGACAAGTGCGGCCATGATCGTTTCCTTTCTCAGTGCGGCGCCCATCTGGCACCTGGGGATGTGCGAGGCCGGTGCCATCGGGTCCGGCCGGACCCGGCGACGATGACGCCCGCACCCCGCCATTCTCGGCCCGAGTCCCGCCCCGTGCCTATCCCTCGTTGGTAGGAACTGACCTCCTACCAGGTGGGAGAAATCCCTCCCCGACCCGGGTCACTCCCAGGGATCTGTCCGGTCCTGGACACCATGCGGGCGGAGGATCGACAATCTTCCTGAGGCTGACCGGTCACAGCCCAGGAGCCGATGGCCCACAAGTTCTGCACGGTCGCATATCCCTCGGCGGTCGTCGCCGCCGCCGTCACCTTCATCGGGTTGGGTGCCCTCACGGGCCACTGGTGGGGGGGCCACGTCGCGGTCGGCGCCCTAGCGTTCTGGGTGGTCGCCTGCGCCAGCTCGAACCTGCTCCCGGCCCCGGTGACCAGCGACGTCGAGGTGACCATGGCGGGACCGGTGGACATCGCCGTCGCCTACCTGTTCCCCGCCCCGCTGGCGGCTGCGGTGGTGCTGGTGGGATCGTTCACCGAGTGGGAGCTGCGCCGGGAGGTGCACCTGTCCCACGCCGCCTTCAACCGGGCGCAGCTGGCCCTGGCCACCGCGTGCGCCGCCAGCTTCCTGCACGTCAAGGCCCTCGGCCCCTGGGGCGTGGTCCTGGCGATCGTCGGCTACAACGCCCTGAATGTGGTGCTGGTGGCCGCCGCGCAGTGCTTCTGGTACGACACGCCGCTCAGCCAGACGCTGCACCGCATCGTCTCGCCCTGGCCCAGCTTCCTGGGGAGCTACCTGGTGCTGGGCTTCCTCGGCATCATCTTCGCCAAGGTCTACGCCATGCTGGGCTGGTGGGCGGTGGCCCCCTTCCTGGTCCCGCTCCTCTTCGCCCGCTACGCCCTGCGCCATTCCAAGCAGCTCGAGCAGTCCGAGCGGGAACGGGCCGAGCTGGCCAACCGGGTGATCGACGAGCGCGAGCGGGAGCGGGCGCGCATCGCCGGCGACATGCACGACCTGGTGCTGCAGCGCCTGGCCGCGGTCCAGATCCAGGCGGACAACATCAGCTCGGCCATAAAGACCGGCCACCTGGACCAGGCGGGCGTCATCGCCGGCACCGTCAAGGAGCAGGTGGCGGGCGCGATCGGTGACATCCGCACCGCCATCGCCGACCTCCGGCGCAGCGCCCTGGATGGGGCCGACCTCCCCGCCACCCTCGAGCGCTACGCCCGGGCCTTCCAGGCGGAGACCGCCATCGATGTGCGCCTGGACGTCGCCACCGTCCAGCCCGGCGAGATCCCCCTCGCCGTGGCAATGCTGCTGTACGAGTGCACCCAGGAGGCGATGACCAATGTCGTGCGCCATGCCGAGGCCTCCCATGTCGACGTCCACCTCCGCCGCCTGGGAGACTCCGTAGAACTACGGGTGCGCGACGACGGCCGGGGGCCGCCGGGCAACGGCAGCAGCGGGCTGCACCTGGGCCTGACCCTCACCAAGGACAAGGTGGCTCTGGTGGGCGGCGGTGCCTGGTTCGAGGGATGCGAGGAGGGAGGAGCGCAGGTGGTGGTCCGGATCCCAGTACGGAGCAGTGAATAGCGCCATGATGCCCGCCCCCGACGCCCCGCCCCCGGTGCGGATCCTCATCGCCGAGGACCACACCGTGCTGGCGCAGGCGCTCGCCACCATGCTGTCGTTCGACTCCGCATTCAGCGTGGTCGGCACCGTCCCCTCGGGCGACGAGGCGATCGCCCACTGCGTCGAGCTGCGCCCCGACGTGGTCCTGATGGACTACAAGCTCCGGGGGTTGAACGGCATCGAGGCGACCCGGGAGATCGCCCGCCTGGCGCCCGGGACCCGGGTGCTCATCCTGTCGATGTTCGACAACCAGGAGACGGTGATCGCCGCGGTGGCGGCCGGGGCAGCGGGATTCCTGCCGAAGAACGTCGACCGGGAGGAACTCGTCCGGGCGATCCACGCAGTGGCGGCGGGCAAGGGATTCCTGCATCCCGAGGTGACCATGCCGTTCCTGCAGCGGATCGGAGCGCTGGCCAAGAAGGCCGACTCGCGCCAGGGCCTGACCGACCGGGAGCAGGTGGTCCTCCAGGAGCTGGCCCTGGGCAAGACCACCAAGGAGATCGCCGGCACGCTGGTGGTCTCCGAGGAGACGGTGAAGACCCACCTGACCCACATCTACCAGAAGCTGGGGGTGACCGACCGGGTGCAGGCTGTGGCCCGGGCTCTCCGCCAGGGGATGGTCCGGTAACGGGGCCGTAGACTTGCCTCTGATGATCGGTACGGTCCTTAGCCTTCTCCCTTAATGGTTAATACCGCCCACCCCCAGGCGAATTCCTTTCCTGACCGCCGACCCGTGCGGCGAGCCGCGCTCGCCTCCCTGGCGGCAGCAACCGGTCTGGTGATCGTCAAGCTGGCCGCCGCCGCCGCCAGCGGCAGCCTGGCGCTGCTCTCGGTCGCGGCCGACTCCGGACTCGACGCCATGGTCACCGGGCTGACGCTCTTCGCGGTCTCGGTGGCGGCCCGCCCGCCGGACGCCGACCACCCCTACGGCCACGGCAAGGCGGAGAACGTCGCCGCCATGGTGGAGGCCGTCGCCCTGCTGCTGCTGTCGGTCGGCATCGCCCGGGAAGCCATCCTGCGGCTCACCCGCCCGGCGCCTCCCGTCGACGCCGCCTGGTACACCTTCGCGGTCATGGGGCTGGCGATCCTGGTCGACCTGACGCGGTCGCAGGGCCTCGCCCGGGCGGGCCGCAGGCACAACAGCCCCGCCCTCCTGGCCGACGCCGTGCACTTCCGGGCCGACCTGCTCACCTCGGTCGTGGTCCTCGCCGGCCTGCTGGCCGTGCGCCTGGGCCATCCCGGGGCGGACGCCGCCGGCGGCTTCCTCATCGCTGCCTACGTGGGCTTCTCCAGCGTCCGGCTGGGCAAGCGCAGCATCGATGCCCTCATGGACCGGACCCCGGCGGGGGCGGTCGGGCGGATCCGGCGGGCGGCGGAGACCATCGAGGGCGTGGAGGAGGTTCGCCGGGTCCGGGTGCGCTACGCCGGGGGCCAGCCCCAGACCGACATCGTGGTCGGGGTGTCGCGGACCCTCCCTCTGGAGGTGGCGCACACCCTCACCGAGGAGGTGGAGGACGCGGTGCGCTCGGTGGAGCCGGGGGCCGACGTCATCGTCCACGTCGAGCCGCTGGCGGACGAGACGGTGGTAGCCGAGCAGGTCCTGTCGATCGCCGGCCGCCACCCCGACGTGCACCAGGTGCACAACGTCTTCGTGGCCCACCACGACGACGGGCTGCACATCGCCCTGCACGCCAAGTTCCCGTCCACGATGGCTCTGGCCGAGGCGCACGCCCTCGCCGAGGCACTGGAGGCCGATATCGCCGGGGAGGTCGGCGCACTGCAGCGCGTCGCCCGGGTGGACACCCACCTGGAGCCCCTGGAGGATCCGGCGGCCCCGGGCGTGGATGTCACCGCCGCACAAGCCGAGCTGGTGGCCTCGGTCACCGCGGTGGCCGAGGCGCAGCCGCAGGTGCGCAACTGCCATGAGGTGGTGGTGACCAACTCCCGAGATGCCCTGTCGGTGCTGATGCACTGCGAGGCGGCTGCCGGGCTCCCGGTCAGCGAGGTCCACGACGCGGCCACCGCCATCGAGGGCGAAGTGCACCGGCGCTGGCCCGCGGTCGAGCGGGTGACGGTGCACTTCGAGCCACTTGAGGATTAAAGCGGACGACTGAGAGCCCCCGGCTCAGCCCTGCCCGCAGACCGTCATCCCGTAGGCGTTGAACGCCTCGTCGGCGGCATTGCTCAGCTGCTGGGTCTGGGCGTCGAGCTGCGATGCCTGCGCCGTGTTGCCCGCCTGGATGGCATCGACCTCGCGCTGCGCCGAGGCTACGAAGGTGTCCACCTTGGCGAAGTCCGCCTGCAGCGAGGCCCGGTCGGCGGGCGGCTCGGGCAGCGCCCGGAGCTTGGCCACGGCGCTCTGGGCGATGGCGATTGCCTGGCGGAGGTCCTGCAGGATCTGGGCCTCGGTGGTGGGTGCCGGCAGGGCGCTCTGCTCGGCGTTCCTGGTGGCGCAGATGGCGTTGGCCTGGACCAGGAATGCCGGTCTGCTCAGCGTGGACGTCGGCACAGGGCCCGCGGACTCCGTGGGCGGCCCGCTGTCGGACGGCGCCAGCACGGCCGAGGGGGACTCGGAGAGCTGCGGGACCGACCCGGTCGGCTCCGGGCCGAGCGCCGCCTTCGGGGAGCACCCGGCCCCGCAGAGCGCCAGCGCCACCAGGAGCCCGGCCGCCGCCCGGCGCCGGTTCATGCCTTCAGGTACCCCGCCAGCGCCCCGGGCGCCATCTCCGCCTGGGTGCGGGTGGCGAGATCCCGCACCGCCACCACCCCACGGTCGCGCTCCCGGGGCCCCTGGATGACGGCGAAGGGGATCGCCCGGGACGAGGCGTAGCCCAGCTGCTCGCCCATGCGGTCATCGCCCAGGTACACCTCGGCGGGGATGCCCATCGCACGCAGGTCGGCGGCGAGGACCATCGAGGACACCCGGGCACCGGCGTCCCACACGGTGACCAGCACCCGGGCGGGGGAGGTCACCGCCCCGGGCTCGGCTGCCACCAGCAGGAGGATCCGCTCGATGCCCAGCGAGCCGCCCACCGCCGGGATCTGCCGCCCGGCGAACATGCCCACCAGCCCGTCGTACCGGCCCCCCGATGCGATGGCCGAGGGGAAGCCTTCGACATAGGTCTCGAAGATCGGGCCGGTGTAGTAGGCCAGCCCCCGGGCCAGGTGCGGGCTGAACACGGTCCGGCCAGGCAGGGCCTCGGCGATGGCGTCCACCTCGGCCAGGCCCTCCCGGCCCACTGCCGACCGTTCGGCCACCACACGGCGGACCTCACCCACATCCCGGGCGGCGTCGGTGAGGGCCGCCGCGGCAGCCTGGTCCAGGCCCCGCTCGGCCACCAGCTCGGCGCCCACCCCGTCCCAGCCCACCTTGTCTACTTTGTCCAGAGCGGTGAGGACACCGGCCTCCAGGCCAGACGCAATCCCGAACGCCTCCATCAGCCCCTGCAGCACCTTGCGGGAGTTGAGGCGCACCTCGAAGCCGGTAAGGCCCACCGCCGCCAGGGCGTCGGTCACCACCTGGATCACCTCGGCGTCCGCCAGGCCGAAGGAAGGGCCGACGACGTCGATGTCGCACTGGCGGAACTCCCGGAACCGCCCCCGGCCCGGGCGGTCGGCGCGCCACACCGGGGCGATGTGGTAGCGCTTGAAGATCTTCCCCAGCTTGTCGCCGTACTCCGCCACCACCCGGGCCAGGGGCACCGTCAGGTCGTAGCGCAGGGCGAGGTCGGGGTCCTCGCCCGCCCGGGCGCCCCGCTGGGCCACCTTGAAGATGAGGCGGTCGCCCTCCTCGCCGTACTTGCCCTGCAGGATCTCCAGGCGCTCCAGCGCGGGGGTCTCCAGCGGGGCGAAGCCGTAGGACTCGAAGACCCGCTGCACGGCCGACAGGACCCTGGCGCGGGCCTGGACCTCGCCGGGGAGGAAGTCCCGCATCCCCGACGGCGGCTTGGTATTGGGCTGCTCCACCTGCTTCTGCGGGCGCCGGTCAGGCGCCCAGCTGGGCAACGGTGGCGAGGTCACCCAACCGGGAGAGCTCCAGGCGCAGGCGCTGCCCGCCCCGGGGCAGCCCGTCGAAACCCCGCCAGAGCAGGGTGAGCAGGTGGGAGACCACCGCGGAGCGCTCCAGTGAGCCATTGTCCAGCCACCACGACACCACGGACTCGACGCCCCCCAGCAGCACGTGGGCGTACACCGGCGCCCCCTCGGTAGGCAGGCCGGCCTCGGCCAGCACGGCCCCGATGGAGTCCGCCAGGCCCCGGGCGATCGAGGTGCGCACCTCGCGCAGGCGGTCGACGATGCCGGCGTCCAGCTCCGGCGTGGTCTCGGCGAGGAGGTGGAAGGCCTCCGGGTTCTCCTGGGCGAAGCGGAGGTAGGCGTCGATGCCCCGCCGGAGGCCCTCCAGCGGAAGGTCCGTGGAGTTCATCGCTTCCGACAGCTTTCCCAGCAGGCGGGAGAGGTGTTCGTCGAGCACCTCCATGTAGATCTCCGCCTTCCCGCCCGGGAAGTGCCGGTAGAGCATCGGTTTCGTCACGCCCGCCCGGCGGACAATCTCTTCGACTTCCGTTTTCCGGTAGCCCTTTTCGCCAAAGACCTCCCGGGCGGCCTCCAATAGGCGCCGCCGGCGTTCGTCCCGGGAAAGGCGTGATCTCATCGGCATGAAAGTTACCTCAGGTAACCCGTAACACTTCGCCATGTGGCGTGTCATAGCTAGTAATGGACAAACTTCAGGTGAAGGTGCAGCGCGTCCCGGCGAAGGTGCAGCTGGCCGCCCAGTGGAGCGAGACGGCGTTTCGAGAAGTCTACTCCCGCTACATCCGCCCCGTGAATGCCTACATCCTTCGTCGCGTGCGCAACCACCACGACGCCGAGGACCTCACGGCGCAGGTGTTCGTGCAGGCCCTGGACCACCTGGACCCGGCCAAGGACGGTGACGAAGTCGCCTCGTGGCTGTTCACCTCCGCCCGCAATGCCACCGCCAACCACGCCCGCAGGCGCCGGTACGTGGTCTCGGTCGAGGAGATCCCCGAGGCGGCGGACGAGTCCGAGGACCCGGGCGAGATCGTGCTGGACGAGGAGATGCTCGAGCGGGTGCTGGACGCCATCGCCGAGCTGCCTGAGGAGCGCCGCCGGGCCCTCGTCCTGCGCTTCGTCGAGCAGCTCCCCCACGCCGAGATCGCCGAGGTGCTGGGTCGCACCGAGACCTCGGCCCGCGTGCTGCTGCACCGCACCATCGCCCACCTGCGCAAGGAGGTCTCGTAATGGCCCCCACCAAGCCGGTGGCTGACCTCGTCTTCGACCAGGACGCCGGGCACCCGGGGCGCCTCGTCGGCTGGATGTTCCCCGGGCAGGGCTCGCAGCGCCCGGGGATGGCCGCCGGCCTGGATGCCTGCGGCGACCTGTTCGCCGCCGCCAAGGAGCTGCTCGAGGCCGACCTCGCCCGCCTGTGCACCGCCGTCCCCAATCCCGGCTGGCCGGGAGATCTCCTGCAGCCCGCCCTGTACTCCACGGCAGTCGGTGCCCTGCGGGCGCTGTCCAGCCGGGGGGCCTGCCCGGACGCCGTGGTGGGCCACAGCCTGGGCGAGTACGCCGCCCTGACCGCCGCCGGGGCGCTCAGCTTCGAGGATGGGCTGGCTCTGGTGTTCCTGCGGGGCAAGGGCATGCTCTCCGCCGCCCAGATCAACCCGGGCGGCATGGCTGCGGTCATCGGGCTCGACGGGGCCGCCATCGAGGCCCTCTGCGCCGGCATCGACGGGGTGTGGGTGGCCAACCGCAACAGCCCCGGCCAGACGGTGATCTCCGGGCTCGACGCCCCGCTCGCCCAGGCCGCCGAGGCCTGCCGGGAGGCGGGCGCCCGCCGGGTGGTGCGCCTCGACGTTCCCATCGCCGGCCACTGCCCGCTGATGGCGTCGGCGGCGGCCGAGCTGGAGGAGGCCCTCGCCACCGTGGAGCTGCATGAGCCGGTCTGCCCTTTCTACTCGGGGGTCGACGCCCGGCCGCACACCGACCCGGCCGAGATCAAGGCGCTGCTGGTGCAGGCGATGACCTCGCCGGTGCGCTTCTCCGAGACCCTCCGGGCGATGCAGGACGCCGGCATCGGGGCCCTGGTCGAGGTGGGCCCCGCCCGGGTGCTCTGCGGCCTGGCCAAGCAGTCGGTTCCCCAGATGTCCACCACCTCGGTCGGCAGCGACGCCGATGCCGAGTCCTACGTTGCATCCACTGGCGACCCCGTGACCGCCGGAAACGAGCCGGGAGAGAGGGTGACCGTCGATGATTGAAGAGCTTGATCTGCGAGACACCGATGACCTGCGGATCGAGTGGTTCGATCCGTCGCTGGACAGCATGGGCGAGGGACTCCAGGTGGAGGAGCGCCTGGTGCTGTCGCCCTGCGAGGGTGCCCTCCGCGACCGGGGGGCGGCCATTGGCGAGTACGTCTGCCCGGGTGACGTCGTCGCCCAGGTGGCCGGCACCGACGGCCGCCTCGTTCCCGTCCACTCCCCCTTCGCCGGCTGGGTGATGGGCTTCCTGGTCCCCTATGGCTCCCCCGTCCGCAGGCGCGAACCCGTGCTGTGGCTCCGGAGGCTGTAACAGTGGAGCCGAAGGCGGAGCGCCAGGATTAGGGATGCAGATCTCATTACGGAGCCTGGGCAAGGCAGTACCTGACCGAGTTGTCCCCAACGCAGAGATTGCCGAGCGCCTAGGCGTCGATCCCGACTGGATCGAATCCCGGACCGGAATCCGGGAACGGCGCTACGTCGGTCCGGGCGAGTCCACCGCCACCCTGGGCACCGCCGCCGCCCGCCAAGCGATCGAGCGCGCCGGCCTGACGCCCCAGGACATCGGCGCCGTGGTCGTGGGGACGTGCACCCCGGAGCACCAGTTCCCCTCCACGGCGTGCGTCATCGCCCGCAACCTGGGCATGACCACCGCGCCCGCCTTCGACCTGTCGGCGGCATGCTCGGGATTCGTCTACTCCCTGGCGGTGGGCGGCTCGCTCATCACCTCGCTCGGTGTCCGCCGGGTGCTGGTGATCGGCGCCGACGCCCTCTCCAAGTGCCTGAACCTGGACGACCCGGTGACCGCCCCCCTGTTCGGCGATGGTGCCGGTGCGGCGGTGATCGAGCGGGACGACGACGCCGAGCCGATGCGCTTCCAGCTGGGCGCCGACGGGGCGGGCGGCGAGCAGGTCTTCATCACCGCGGGCGGCAACTACATGCCGCCCACGCCCGAGGTCCTGGAGCAGCACCTCAACTGCATGACCATGCACGGGCGTGAGGTCTACCGCTCAGCAGTGCGCACGATGACCGCCCTGGGGGCCGAGATGGGGGCCGGAGGCTTCGAGCTGCTCATCGCCCACCAGGCCAACCGCCGGATCCTGGCCGACTGCGCCGAGGCGCTGCACCTGGACATGGCCAAGGTCTACATGAACATCGACCGCTACGGGAACACCTCGGGCGCCTCGATCCCCGTCGCCATGTGCGAGGCGTGGGAGGCCGGCCTGCTCTCCCCGGGCGACCGGGTGCTGCTGCTGGCCTTCGGCGGCGGCTACACCTGGGGCGGGGCGATGATCCGTTGGACCCTGGGCCCGCCCCCCGACCTGGACACCGCGGCGGCCGCCGGCGAAGCCGACGAGCTGATGGCCGCGGTGGTGCCCCAGTGAGCCTCACCGGCCGGGTCGGCTTCGTCACCGGCGCCAGCCGGGGCATCGGCCGGGCCAGTGCCCGGGCGCTCGCCGATGCGGGCGTCCGCGTCGCGGTCGGCTACCACCAGGACAAGGACGGGGCGGCCGAGACCGCCGCCGCGTGCGGCCACGACGCCGTTGCCGTCCACATCGACATCACCAGCCCGGACAGCGTGGGCGACGCCTTCGGCGAGGTCGAGCGCTCACTCGGCCCGGTCGAGGTGCTGGTCAACAATGCCGGCGTGCGCCGCGACGGCCTGGTGATGCGGATGAAGGACGCCGACTGGGACGACATCCTCGCCGGCAACCTGACCGGCGCCTTCCTGTGCACCCGGCGGGCACTGCCCGGCATGCTCAAAGCCAAATGGGGGCGCATCGTGTCGATCGGCTCGGTGGCCGGATCGGTGGGCAACGCCGGGCAGGCCAACTACGCCGCGGCCAAGGCGGGCATCGTAGGCTTCAGCAAGTCGGTGGCCCGGGAGGTCGCCCGGCACGGGATCACCGCCAACGTGGTGGTGCCCGGCCTGGTGGACACCGCCATGACGCTCACCATGACCCCGGCGCAGCGCGAGCGGCTGGTGGAGCGCATCCCGATGGGCCGGGTGGGGACCCCGGAGGAGGTGGCCGAGGCGGTGGTGTTCTGCGCCCGTTCCTCATACATGACCGGGTGCGAGATCACCATCGACGGGGGGCTCACCTAAAGCGGGGGCTTTTTCAGAGGGGTGTGGTAGGAATTGCCGGTACATAAACGTAAAGAAGGGAAGGGGAGGCTACGCCATGGCTGAGACGGTGGACAACAACAAAGAGATCCTGGACGCGCTGCGGGAGGTGCTGGTCGACCGGCTGAAGGTCGAGCCCGAGGCGGTGACCCCGGAAGCCAACCTGTTCGACGACCTCGGCCTGGACTCGATCGACCTCATGAGCGCGGTCATGGCCATCGAGGAGCGCTTCGAGATCGAGGTCTCCGACGCCGAGCTGGAGAACGTGACCACCGTGGGCGAGGCAGTGGACCTTCTCGGCGGGAAGGTAGCCGCGGGTGCCTGAGAGGCGCCGCATCGCCGTCACCGGCATCGGGGCGGTCACACCGGTTGGGACCGGGGTCGAGGACTTCTGGACCGCGATCGCCGCCGGGCACTCCGGCGCCGGCCCGATCACCCGCTTCGACGCCAGTGGCTTCAAGTCCCGGGTCGCCTGCGAGGTCAAGGACTTCGACATCCTGACCTACCTGCCCGCCGCCCGGGCCCGGCGCCTGGACCGCTTCGCCCAGTTCGCCTACGCCTCGGCGGTCATGGCCCTGGAGGACGCCGGCATGAAGCCGACCGACCCCGACCCGGCCCGGGTGGGCATCGTGATCGGCAGCGGCATCGGGGGCATCAGCCTCTGGGAGGAGGAGCACACCCAGATGCTGAAGCGGGGGCCGCGCTTCGTGAGCCCGTCGCTGATCGCCATGATGATCCCCAACGCCGCCTCCGGATCGCTCGCCATCGAGCTGGGCTTCACCGGCCCCAACGAGTGCACCGTGACCGCGTGCGCCTCCAGTGGCCACGCCCTGGCGCGGGCGATGGAGTACATCCGCACCGGCGCCGCCGACGTGGTGCTGGCCGGCGGGGCCGAGGCCTGCATCTCGCCGATGTCGGTGGCGTCGTTCTGCGCCGCCCGTGCCCTCACCACCCGCAACGACGACCCGGAGCACGCCTCCCGGCCGTTCGAGGCCGGGCGGGACGGGTTCGTCATCGGGGAAGCGGGCTGCGTGCTGGTGCTGGAGTCGCTCGAGCACGCCAAGGCCCGGGGGGCGCGGGTCCTCGCCGAGGCCATCGGCTACGGCCTGTCCTCCGACGCCTACCACATGGTGGCACCCCACCCAGACGGGGCGGGGGCGTGCGCCGCGATGACCGCCGCCCTGGCGGACGCCCAGCTGGCCCCGGGCGAAGTGGGCTACATCAACGCCCACGCCACCTCCACCACCCTGGGCGACGCCTCCGAGGCGAAGGCCATCCGGAAAGTGTTCGGTAGCTCCTCTCCCCCGTCGTCGGCCACCAAGTCGATGACCGGGCACCTGCTGGGCGCCGCCGGGGCCACCGAGGCTGCCCTCTGCGTGCTGGCGATGAACCGGGGAGTCCTGCCGCCCACCATCAACTACGACGAGGCCGATCCGGAGTGCGACGTGGACGTGGTGCCCAACGAGGCCCGGCCCGCCCACGTCGAGGTGGCCATGTCGAACTCATTCGGCTTCGGCGGCCACAATGTGTCGATCCTGCTGAGCCGTCCCTAGACCTTCTGGGTCCACGGCGGAGCCGATGCCGGAGGCGGCCGCGTGGTGGTGTCGGTGGGCGGCTGTGGACCTCGTCTGGATGTGCCTCGCCTCGGCCCAGGGCAGGACCCGGTGACCCACGTCGGCGTCGACATCGTCTCGGTGGCCCGCCTCGAGGCCGCGCTCGCCCGTTCCGCCCGCCTCGCCGACCGCCTGTTCACCGCCCGCGAGCAGCGCTACGCCGCCGGCCGACCGCACCCGATGGAGTCCCTGGCCGTCCGCTTCGCCGCCAAGGAGGCCACGTTCAAGGCACTCGGGCGGGGGTGGCCCCGGCTCTCCTGGCTGGAGGTCGAGGTGGTGAAGGGCGCCACCGGGCGCCCCGAGCTGGCCCTGCACGGGCGGGCTGCAGCGCTGGCCGGCGATGCCCACCTGTCGGTGTCGCTCGCCCACGACGGCGGCCTGGCCATCGCGACGGTGATCGTCGATGCCTGAGGCATCGAGGCCGGAGCTCGGCGGCCGGGTGGCCCTGGTCACCGGCGCCTCGCGCGGGATCGGCGCAGCCACCGCCCGGGCGCTGGATGCCGCAGGGGCGCGGGTGGCCCTCACCGCCCGGGACCGGCCGGCACTGCAGGCGGTGGCGGACACGCTGGGGCGCGAACACCTGGTCATCGCCGGCGACCTCGCCGACCCCGATGCACCCCCGGCCATCGCCGCCGAGGCCGAGGCCCACTTCGGCCGGGTCGACATCCTGGTCAACAACGCCGGGACGGCCGCCCGGCTGCCGACCACCGACACCGACGCGGCGCTCATCGACCGGCTTTACGTCGTGAACGTCCGCGCCCCCCTGCTCCTGATCCGGGCGCTGATCCCAGGGATGCGGGAGCGCAGGACGGGCTCGATCGTCAATCTCTCGTCGGTGTCCGGCGTCGTCGGGACGCCGCGCCGGGCGGCCTACGCCGCCACCAAGGGCGCCATCGATGCGCTCACCCGCTCGCTGGCCGTCGAGTTGGGCCCCGACGGGATCCGGGTGAACGCCGTCGCCCCCGGAGTGGTCGACACCGACCTGTGGGCCCGCAACAAGGCGCTCCGGGAGGTGGTCGAGCGCATCAACGAGCAGACGCCCCTCCGGCGGTGGGCCCAGCCCGGCGACATCGCCGATGTCATCGTCTTCCTCGCCTCGGACGCCGCCCGGTTCATCACCGGCGAGACCATCTCCGCCGACGGCGGCATGGCCCACACCCTGGACCTGTTCCCGGGCGCGGTCTAGCGGGTCTAGACGGAGCGCCGGTACCGGTTCACCGACAGGGGCACGAAGACGACCAGGATCCCGATCGCCCAGGCCAGCGTCGTCGCCAGGTGGTAGGTCGAGTTCGGCCAGCCCTCCAGCAGGGCGCGCAGGGAGTCCACCGTCACGCTGACCGGGTTGATCTTGGCCCACCCCTGCAGCCACCCCGGGAGCGCCTGCAGCGGGACGAAGGCGGTGCTGGCGAACACGAGCGGGAAGAGCCACACGAAGCTGGCCGCCTGGGCCGACTCCACGTCCCGCACCGCCAGGCCGATGAGGGCCGAGATCCACGAGAAGCACAGGCCGAAGAGGATCGCCAGGATGATGCCGACCAGGGCGCCGAACACGTTGGCGTGCAGCCGGAAGCCCACCAGGTAGCCGACGATGGCCATCAGCACCACCACGAAGGCGTTGCGCACCGTATCGGACAGCGTCCGGCCCGCCAGCACGGCGGAACGCGCCATCGGCAGCGAGCGGAACCGGTCGATCATGCCCTTGGACAGGTCCTCGGCCAGCCCGACCCCGGTCTGGGTGGAACCGAAGATCACCGTCTGGACGAAGATGCCCGGCATCAGGTAGTCGACGTAGGGATACGGGTGGAAGCTGGGGGTGCCGAACACCCCGGAGCCGAAGCCCCGGGCGGGGACGATGGCGGAGCCGAAGACGTAGCGGAACAGCAGCACGAACATCACGGGCTGGATCGTCGAGAAGACGATGAGCGTGGGCACCCGGGCGTAGCGGATCAGGTTGCGCTTGGTGACCGCCAGGATGTCGGTGACGGTGTGGCCGAGGGTTCCCCCCTGCACCACCGGCGGGCCGCTGGCAGGTGCCACGACTGCTGGTGCATCCATGCGGGCTACCTCCCTCTCCCCCGGCCGCGCCTGCCCTTCGCCTGCCCGTTGGCCTGCCCGTTGGCCTCGCCGTTTGCCTCGGCGGCGTGCCCGGTCAGGGCCATGAACACGTCGTCCAGGGTGGGCCGCCGCATGGCGAGGTCGGTGAACGTCACCCCGGCGCCGTCCAGGCGGCGGACCGTCTCCGCCAGGAGTGCGGGGCCTTCCTGCCCTGCCGGGATGGAGATCCGGTGGGTGAGTTCGTCCACCTGGGCCGCCCCCACCCCCAGCCCGGACAGATGCTCCACCGCGGTGGGCAGCGAGCCGGGATCGGCGATCAGTACCTCGACCACCTCGCCGCCCACCCGGCTCTTCAGCTCGTCCGCGGTGCCCTCGGCGATCACCCGGCCGCCATCGATCACGGCGATCTGGTCGGAGAGCACGTCGGCCTCCTCCAGGTACTGCGTGGTGAGCAGCAGGGTGGTCTCGCCCTTGACCAGGTCGCGGATGACATCCCACAGGCCCATGCGCCCCCGGGGATCAAGCCCGGTGGTCGGCTCGTCGAGGAACAGGACCTGGGGGCGCGCCACGAGGCTGGCGCCCAGGTCGAGCCGGCGGCGCATGCCACCGGAGTAGGTCTTCGCCGGGCGGTCGGCAGCGTCGGTGAGGTCGAAGAGCTCCAGCAGTTGATCCGCCCGCTCCCGGGCGGCCGCCTTGCCCAGGTGGTAGAGCTGGCCCACCAGCTCGAGGTTCTCCCGCCCGGTCAGGTGCTCGTCGACCGCGGCGTACTGCCCGGTCAGCCCGATGACCGAGCGCAGGGTGGCGGCGTCCTTCACCACGTCGTAGCCGGCCACCGTCGCCCGGCCCCCATCCGGCGGCAGGAGCGTGGTCAGGATGCGCACCGCCGTGGTCTTGCCCGCCCCATTGGGGCCCAGCAGCCCGAACACCGTCCCGCGCGGCACCTCGATCGACACCCCGTCGAGGGCGTGCACGTCGCCGAAAGACTTCTTCAGGTCCTCGACGACGATTGCTGCATCCGCCATCCCCGCTCCTCCCCCGCAGGCATCGGCGCCATGGATCAGGCACCGGGCTGGATCCCTACCGGATGCTGGTCTTCAAGCAGGCGGCAAACTGGGTGATCATCGAGCCCGCCACGTCGGCGATCATGCCCCGCCCGAACTGGGCGACCTGGCCGGACATGTTGATGTCCTGGTGCAGCTTGACATGGGTGGAGCCGCCCTGGTCGGTGATGGTCACCACGACGTCGGCGCTGGCGATGCCCTTGCCCTTCTCCTCGCTGCCGTTGGCCTTCATCACGATGCGGCCGTTGTCGTTGTCCATCTCCACGATGTTGACCGTGCCGGAGAACGTCAGGTCCAGGGGGCCGAGCTTGATCTTCATCTTGCCCTTGTACGTCTGGGCGTCGACGATCTGGGTCAGCTGGGCGCCCGGCAGGCACTTGGCTACCTTGTCGACGTCGAGCAGGTATGTCATCACCTTGTCGGCCGGAGCCGGGACGGTGAATTCGTTGTCGATGATCATGCCCATCGCTTCAGTCCTCTCGGTCGGGCTGCGATGCCACGCAGCAAGGCTTTCCCGGGCCTGGCCGGGATCAGGAGTGAGTTCGTGGAGCTGAGGCGACTCGAACGCCCGGCCTCCTGCATGCCATGCAGGCGCTCTACCAGCTGAGCTACAGCCCCGCGAGCCACCCACCTTAGCACCGGATCGCCCAATCCAGCAGCCAGCCAGATGCGCCCGTTACCCGCCGGGGCTCTCCGGCGGTCCGGGAGTAGGCGCCCCACCTTGCTCCCCACCATGCCGCCCGTCGGGGGCCTCAGCCCGCGGCCCGCCGGGTGCGCCACCGGCCTCGCGGGGCGGCCTGCGGCCCTCGCCCCGGCCCTCACTGCGGCCCTCATCGTTGGTCTCACCTCGGGGCTCACCTCGGGGCTCACCGTGGCCCGGAGCCCGGGGTGGCCGCCGTGCCGGGCCCCGGCTGGGGCCCGTCCTCGGCCGGCGCGGGCTCCCGTCCCCGCCCCCGGTTCCGGACGCCGTCCGGCCGTGTGCTGCGGCCTCGGAATCCCCATCCGAGCCGTGCATATCGGCGTCGGGAGCGTCCCCGCCGCCGGCCCCGGTTTCAGGCCCTCCCTCGTCCCCGCCTTCGGGCGAGGCTCCGGTCCCGGCGGTGCGGGAACGGCCCCGGCGCCGGCGGCGCAAGCGCGTCCGCCGGGCGGGCCCCGCCCCCGTGGCGCCGTCGGTGGCACCCTCCTCGTCGCCCTCCGCGCCCACCTCGGCAGCGCCTTCCGCGGCGTCGCCCGGTTGGCCTTCGGCCTCCCCGGGCGCGGCCACCCGGCGCCGGGCCCGGGCCGGCTCCTCCTGGGCAACCCGCACAATGATCCGGTACTCCTGCGGCGTCGCCGGGTACCCGTACTCCTCCCGCATGGCGTCGATGATCTCCTCGAGGATGGAGCCGTCCGGCGGCAGCGTCTGGAGTGCCCTCGGCTCCCGGCGGGTCATCTGCTCCAGCACTGACAGCTCCCGTGCCGGGCGGGCCGACCCCGACCCCGAACCCGACCCTGAGCGCCGCCGCCGGCGCCGTCCGGTCCGGCGGGTGCCGTCCGCCCCGCCGGCGGACCCTGCCGTTGTGGCGCCGCCCTCCCGCTCCGTGGCTCGCGGGCGGCGGCCTTCGGCCGGGGATCCGGCCTCTCCCTCGCCCGATCCCGCCGGTGCTGCCCCGGCCGGCCGGCCCTGGCCGCCGCGGCGCCGGCGCCGTCCCCGGCTCACGCGCTCTCGCCCGCCGCTTCGCCCCCGACGTTGTCGAGTTCCGGGGCGATGTTCGGGGCATCCCGCCACAGGCGTTCCAGCTCGTAGTACTCGCGCTCTTCGGCATGGAAGACGTGGACGACGAAGTCCAGGTAGTCGAGCAGCACCCAGCGCAGCTGGTGGACGCCCTCCCGCCGGTAGGGGCGGACGCCCTCGGCGGCCAGCCGGCGCTCGACCTCTTCGAGGATGGTCTGCACCTGGCGTTCATTGCGGCCCGAGCAGATGACGAAGTAGTCGGTGATGGCGATGAGCGCCTGGACATCGAGGATCACGATGTCGGAGGCGAGCTTGTCCGAAGCGGCGCGGGCGGCGATCTGCGCGCGCTGGAGAGAGTCGTTCACCGGGCCAGGGTAGCTCACGGTGCCTCCTTGTCCTCGTCGTTGGCGTCATCGGAGCCCCGGTAGAGGCCCCGCTCGTCGATGAACGCCGCCACCTCGGGCGGCACGAGGTACTGGATCGGGCGGCCCTCCCGGACCCGGCGCCGGATGTCGGTCGACGAGATCGCCAAGGCGGGGATCTCGATCACCCGGACCCGGTCGCCAAAACGCTCCAGCTCCAGCCGCCCCAGGTCGTAGCCCGGCCTACTGGCGGCGATGAACGAGGCGGCGTCCAGCACGGCATCGGGGTCCTTCCAGGTCAGGATCTCCAGCACGGCGTCGGCCCCGGTGATGAAGAACAGGTCGGCGGCCTCGCCGTGGAAGTCGGCCAGGGCGCTCAGCGTCTCCCGGGTGTACGTGGGCCCCGGGCGGTCCACCTCGATGCGGGATACCGAGAAGTGCGGGTTGCCGGCGGTGGCCAGCATCGTGAGCAGGTAGCGGTCTTCGGCGCCGGTGACCGCCCGCTTCTGCCAGGGCGAGCCCGCCGGGACGAAGATCACCTCGTCGAGATTGAACTGCCACCGGGCCTCCTCGGCGCACACCAGGTGGCCGATGTGGATCGGGTCGAAGGTGCCGCCCATGATCCCCAGCCGGCGCGGGCGCGGCGCGCTCACAGGATGAGCCGCGGGAGCGGGCCGGTGTCGTCGAGCGCGGGGTCGAACGGGCCATCCCCGCCCCCGCGCCCTCCCGGGGTGCCGCCGGGACCTCCGGGCGGCCCCACACCATCCGGATCGACGCCCGACACCAGCGACATGATCAGACGGTAGATCTCGTCCGGCCTCGGGATGGAGGTCAGCTCCCGGAGCCCGTTCTGGCTGCCCCCGGGCGAATCGAGGGCCAGCTGCCCGTAGCCGAACATGCGGCCAAAGAACGAGCGGTTGAAATCCGTGTGCGTCACCTTGGACAGCGGGATGGCCCGGACCCGGCGGTTGAAGACCCCCTCCACCAGCAGCACGCGCTCGTTGGTGATCACGTAGCGCGCCTGCCACCACGCCCAGGTCCTGAAGGCCAGGATCCCCGCCCCGGCGAGCACGATCCAGCCGCCGATGACCCCCAGGTGCCAGCTAGGCGCTTTGGAGGAGAGCACCCCAGCGCCGATGCCGAGGCCCAGTGCCAGCAGCCAGATCCCGACGGCGGACTCCAGCACCACGGTGTGCCGGCGGAGGATGTAGATCACCCGCTCGCCGTGGGCGAGGTACCGCTCCACCGCCGCGTGGGGCGATGGCCGTGGCCCACGTCCGTGGTGCATCAGAACACTTGGTTGAAGAACTTCGTCAGCGACTCGGCTGCCGACTTGAGCCCGTCCCAGAGGTTCTTGAGTCCCCCGTGGACCGAGTGGCCGGCGGTCGAGGGGCTGTGGAGTATCCAGAAGATGATGAAGAACGCCAGCAGGATCCACAGAATCTTCTTGATCACCGTGCATCCCCGATCTTGGCGCCGTCGTGGGTCCGGTGGGCCTTCTCCCCGAACCTACCGAGAGCTGACTATCCCGACTCTCAATTCTTTACAATACGTCACAATAAAATGCTGGCGGAAGCGATCGTAGGATTTCCCCGCGATGAAAGCGATGAAAGTTGGCCGGCGCGCGCCCCGCGCCCTGCTCGCCGACGCCGTTCACTCCGCCGTGGCCCTGGTGGCCCTGGTAGCTCTGGTGGCCCTGGTGGGCTGCGCCGGCTCCCGGTCGCCGGGCACCAACCCCGCCTCCGCCGGGCCGTCGCCCCTGCCCTCCCCCACAACGGTGGCCAACCCGGCCCAGCAGCTCCCCCTCGGCCGCCTGAGCATCGGCACCGGGAACCGCACCAAGCTGGCCCTCTCGGTGCAGATCGCCGCCACCGACCAGGCCCAGGAGGTGGGGCTGATGAACGTCACCTCGATGCCCGCAGCCGACGGCATGGCCTTCACCTGGACCACGGCCACCGACACCCCGTTCTGGATGCAGGACACGCTGATCCCGCTGGACATCGTGTTCTGGGACGCCGCCGGCAGGGTGGTGACGGTGCTGACCATGGTGCCGTGCACCGCCAACCCGTGCCACCTGTACTACTCGACGGCTTCCTACGTGGGGGCGGTGGAGATGAACGCCGGGCTGGCCAACCAGTACGGCGTCGCTGAGGGCGACACGGTCAAGCTCGACCGGTAGCCCCGCCTCAGTACCCGGAGTTGGTCGAAGCTCTACCCCAGGTGCCAGGGGAAGGGCGCCACCAGCTCCTTGGCCCGTTCCGGGCCCCAGCTGCCGGCGAAGTAGGGCTCGGGACGCAGGCGCTCGAGCACCGGCTCGACGATCTCCCAGCCCCGCTCGATCTCGTCCGCCCGCATGAACAGCGTGTGGTCCTCCACCATCACGTCGTGCAGCAGCCGTTCGTAGGCCTCGGCGCCGGCAGTGGTGAAGCTCTCCTGGTAGTCGAAGTCCATCTGCACCGGGCCCACCCGCATGTCCGGTCCCGGCACCTTGGCGTCGAAGGTGAGCGAGATGCCCTCGTTGGGCTGGATCCTGAGGCACAGGTTGTTGGGCCCGGGCCGGTCCAGCCCGGACTCCTCGAACATGAGGTGCGGGGCGGCGGCGAACGAGATGGTCACCTGGGTGGCCCGCCGGGGCAGGCGCTTGCCGGTCCGCACCACCACCGGGACCCCCGCCCAGCGCCAGTTGTCGATCCGCAGGCGCATGGCGACGAAGGTCTCGGTGGTCGAGCCGGGCATCACCTCGGCCTCCTCCTGGTAGCCGGGGACCAGCACGCCGTTCACCACCCCGGCCACGTACTGGCCGCGCACCACATCGCGTTCCTTGCGACGCACCGGCTGCACCGACTGCAGCAGCTTCACCTTCTCGTTGCGGATGGACTCGGCGTCGAAGCGCACCGGGGGCTCCATGGTCACAAACGCCAGCAGCTGCATGATGTGGTTCTGCACGATGTCGCGCAGTGCCCCCGCCTCCTCGTAGAACTTGCCCCGGCTCTCGATGCCGATGTCCTCGGCGACGTCGATCTGCACCTGGCGCACGTAGCTCCGGTTCCAGATGGGCTCGAACATGCCGTTGGCGAAGCGGAAGACCAGGATGTTCTGCACGGTCTCCTTGCCCAGGTAGTGGTCGATCCGGAAGATCTGTTCCTCCTCGAACACCTTGTGGAGGAGCCGGTTCAGCTCCCGGGCGGACTCCAGGTCCCGCCCGAAGGGCTTCTCCATGACCACCTTGGCACCCCGGTTGAGTCCCTCCTCGCCCAGGCGCTCGGCGATGAGGGGGAACAGCGAGGGCTGCGTGGCGCAGTAGTAGGTGCACCGGCCCTCGCCGCCGATCTGGGCGTCGATCCCCTGCAGGATCCCCGCCAGGTGGTGCAGCGACCCCGGGCCGGCGATCTCCCCCTGGATGTAGGTGATCCGCCGGGCGAAGTCCTCCCAATGCGAGGAATCCATCCCGGTTCGGCTGTACTTGGCCACTTGCGTGGCCAGCTGGTCACGAAACTCCTCCGACGACATGTCCGAGCGGGCGTAGCCCACCACGGCATAGTGCTCGGGCAGCAGCCCGTCGGCGAACAGGTTGTAGAGCGCGGGCACCAGTTTGCGGCCGGTCAGGTCGCCGGTGGCGCCGAAGATGACGATCGTTTGGTTCGCTGGTGCACTCAGTGTCATGTGGTGTCTCTCATTGGTGACTCCTGTGGCGCCCTGGGCAGCTACAGCACCACCAGGTGGTCCCGGTGGATGACCTCGCGGCCGCCCTTGGTGCCGATGATGTCCACAAGGAGGTCCGAGTCGAAGGAGACCAGCCCCTTCGCCACCACCTGGCCCTCCGGACCCACAACCTCCACCGCATCCCCCGCTTTGAATGTCCCCTCGACCGCCCGCACCCCGGCAGCCAGCAGGCTCTTGTTTCCGTGGGACACCGCCCGCCGGGCGCCGTCGTCGACCACGATGCGCCCCCGGGCGGCAGGGGCCCAGGCTATCCAGAGCTTACGGGCTGCCAGCCGCGGCGTCTTTGCCGGTACATACGTACCCACTGGCTCGCCGGCCCAGACGTCCAGCAGCCCGTCCGGGCGCTCGCCGAGGGCGATCACGGTGGCCACCCCGGACAGTCTGGCGATGCGCGCCGCCTCCAGCTTCGACGCCATGCCCCCGGACCCGAGTGACGAGCGCCGTGTGGTGGCCAGCGCCACGACCTCGGGCGTCACCTCGGGGACCGTCGAGATCAGGCTGGCGCCAGGGACGCTGGGGTGGTCGGTGTACAGGCCCTCGACGTCGGAGAGCAGGACCAGCAGGTCCGCCCGCACGATGTTGGCCACCAGGGCCGAGATGCGGTCGTTCTCGCCGTACCGGATCTCCTCGACCGCCACGGTGTCGTTCTCGTTGACAATCGGGATGGCGCCCAGCTCGAGCAGGCGGTCGAGGGTGTTGCGGGCGTTGACGTAGTGGGCACGCTGGACGATGTCCTGCTGGGTCAGCAGCACCTGGCCCACGACCCGGCCCTGGGCCTCGAGGAACTCCGCCCACAGGTCCATGAGCCGGCGCTGCCCGACGGCGGCGGCCGCCTGCAGGGTGGGCATGTCGGTGGGCCGGCGCTCCAGCCCGAGCGCCGCCATCCCGGCCGCGATCGCCCCGGAAGACACCACCACCAGGTCCACCCCCTTGCCGCGGAGGGTGGCGACCTGGTCGGCCAGCCGCCCGATCCGGTGCGGGTCCGGGGTACCGTCCGCCGCGGTCAAGCTGGAGGTGCCCACCTTGACGACGATCCGGTGGGGCTCGACCAGGCGAGGCTTCATCGACCGGCGGGTCGGGCCGCCCGCGTGCCCCGGGGGCGGGTGTCGGTCGGGAACCACTCGAAGGAGGCCTCGCCGATGCGCACCTCGTCGCCCGGCTCCGCCCCGGCGGCCGCCAGCACGCGCTCGACGCCCGCCCGCTCCATGCGCTCCTGCAGGTGGGCGACCGCCTGGGCGTTGGCCAGGTCGGTCATGACCACCCACCGCTCCAGGGCGTCGCCCGACAACCGCCAGGTCCCGTCCTGGTCCCGGCTGACGCCGAGCGCCGTGCGCTCGGTGCGGAAGAGCTCGAATCCCTCCACCGTCTCGGCCCGCGCCGCCCGGCTGGCCGCCACCTCGGCGGCGAGCCTCGCCACCAGGGCGTCCAACCCGGTGCCCTCGGCCGCCGAGATGGCCACCGGGGCGAGCCCTGCGGCCACGAACTGGTCCGTGATCCGCTCGAGCACCCCGTCCTCCGCCACGTCGACCTTGTTGAGGCCCACGATTTCCGGGCGCCCCTCGAGCCCGGGCTTGAACGAGATCACCTCGCTGCGTACCAGGCGGTACGCCGCCAGAGGGTCGTCGGCGTTCACATCCACCAGGTGCATAAAGAGCAGCGCCCGCTCGGCATGACGGAGGAAGCCGAGACCGAGGCCCCTGCCCTCGTGGGCGCCCTCGATGAGCCCGGGGATGTCGCAGATCGTGAACGCCGCGTCGGGGTCGTCGCCCGGCACCACCCGCCCGAGCGTGGGCTCCAGGGTGGTGAACGGGTAGGCCGCCACCTTGGGGCTGGCCGCCGACAGCGCCCCCACCAGGGTGGACTTGCCGGCGTTGGGCAGCCCGATGACCGCCACGTCGGCGATCAGGCGCAGCTCCAGGTGGAACCGCCCGCTGATTCCCGGCTCGCCCAGCTCGCCGAAGCCCGGTGCCCGCCGGGCATCCGAAAGGAAGGCGGCGTTCCCCCGGCCCCCGCGCCCGCCGGCCGCCACCACGTAACGGTCGCCCGGGCGGGCGAGGTCGGCCAGGAGCTGGCCCCCGCTGTCGTGCACGACAGTGCCGGGCGGCACAGCCAACGTGAGATCGCCCGCATCGGCGCCGTTGCGGTGGTTGCCCCCGCCCGGCGTACCCGAGGCAGCCTTCTGGTGGGGGTGGTCGCGCAGCCAGGAGAGCGAGCCCACGCCATCGGTGGCCACCAGGATCACCGACCCGCCCCGCCCCCCGTTGCCCCCGTCCGGGCCGCCGCGGGGCTGGTACTTCTCGCGGTGGAAGGTGACGGCGCCGTCGCCGCCCCGGCCCGCCGCCACCATGATCTGCGCCTCGTCCACGAACATGGATCCCATCGTATCGGCGGGGCGGCCCACCCCCCGGGTCTAGACTGTCCGGCGACATGGCCCTGCCGATGCGCTCGATGGCTGCCCGGGCGGTCGTGGTGGCGCTGCTTGCCGTCGTTCTCGCGGCGTGCACCAGCCACCCGAAGGCGAAGCCGGCGGCGTCTCCCAGCGGCCCGGCGCTGAGCGGCTCCCTGCGGATCGCCGCCGACAGCGCCCTCCAGGCCGCCTTCAACAACCTTGTCACCGGCTTCGTGAGCGCCCACCGGGGCCTCACGGTCACCCCGACGTACCTGGGGTCCCAGGCCCTCGCTGCGACCCTGCAGCGCGGCACCACCGCCGATGTCGTGGCGGTCGCCAGCGGGACCGGCGGCTTCGTCGATGCCCTCACAACCGCAGGCCTGGTGGTCTCGGGCACGGCGAAACCGGTCGCACGCGACCCGTTGCAGATCGCGGTGCCCGCGGGCAACCCGCAGGGACTGACCACGCTGGCCGCCCTCACGGGCCGGGGCGTGCAGGTGGCACTGGTGGAACCCAGCCTGCCCTTGGGGTCGGCGGCCCAGCAGGCCCTTGCCCTGGCCGGAGTCCGCCTGGCCAAGCCCACCCTCGAGCTGACCGCCGGGAGCGTCATCGCAGACGTGGTCTCGGGCACCGCCCAGGCCGGTCTGGTGGCCGCCAGCGACGTGGCGGCCGGTGGCTCGTCGGTAACCGGGGTGGCACTCCCGGCGGCCGACGCCGTCGTGACCGGGTACAGCATCGCGGCGGTGGGCAGTGCGGCCAACCCGTCGGCGGCATCAGCCTTCATCGCCTACGTCCTCTCCCCGGCGGGCCAACAGATCCTGCAGTCCGCCGGGTTCCTCCCGGCTTCCTGACCCGCGCACCCGCAATGGGCGCTCGCCAGCCCGCCCGTGCGCTCGCACCGGCCGGACAGCGAGCCGCCCATCCCGCGCTCCAGCCCCTGCCCACCCGGGGCAGGCCGCCCGGATGCCGGCCAGCATCATTCCCGGCTCCGTAAGGCGGCCATGAGATCCATGGGGAAGGCATCGGGCAGCTCCGGTCGCTCAGGTGCCGGTCGCTCAGGTGGGGGGTAGGGCACGAAGGGGGTCCCGTCCGGCCGGAGGAACACCAGGTGGTTGCCCGCCCCCGGCCCGGGCTCGGGATTGCCCACCACCGACCAGCCCCCGTCGTGGACCAGGGAATGGTGTCGTTTACAGAGGAGCAACAGGTTGGTCGAGACGGTGGGGCCGCCGTCGGCCCAGTGCTCCCGGTGGTGGGCGTGCAGATGCCTGCGCATGCCACAGCCCGGGAACCGGCAACATTTGTCCCGGTTCTTCAGGTAGCGACTGAGCGGGTGGGGGATGTCCCGCTGAGCGGGGGCGATGGCCACCAGGCCCGCCTGGTCCTCCAATACCACCTCGAGGCGGCCGTCGCACGACAGCCGGCGCACGACCCTGGCGGGCACCGCCCCGCCCGAGGACAGCTCGGCCATGCCCTCCCCCGACACCAGGGACTCCACGCTGATGTGCACCACGACGCAGGCCCGGTCCGGGTCGGCGTCCTCCCGCAGGCGGGTGGATGCCAGGGCCACCAGGGCCTCGGCGGCGGCCACGTCGGGCGGGTCGAAGGCACCGGTCAGCGGGTCGGGCTTGCCCGAGACCGCCCGCTCGATGGCGGCGATCACCACCGCCCCGTCCTCGGGGGCCAGCCAGCCCCGGAACTGGGTCCAGCCGTCCCCGGAGTGCCACCAGGTGAGCGCGGGGCGGGGCGCCACGCCGGGCTCTCGGGCGGCCACCTGCTCCTGGCGGCGCACCGCCTTGCGCAGGACGTCGGCCGGCAGGGCCTCCGCCTCGGCGGTCACGCCGGCGTCGGTCACCGCCCCGGTGCCATCGCCGCCCACCAGCCTGGCGGCCGCCGCCGCCGACTCCAGGTTCAACGCCCCTGAGGACAGCGACGACGCCAGGGCGGGCAGCCCGGGCAGCGCCCGGGCCAGCTCCACCCAGTCCAAGGCGGTGGCGTAGGTGACATGCAGGGCGGCCACCAGCCAGTTGGCCATCGAGCGGGCCCCGTCGGCCCGCCAACACTCCCGGGCGTCGAAGCCGGCAATGAGAGAAATCAGCTCGGCTTGGGCGGCCACCACCACGGCGTGCTGGGAGCTGATCGCCGCCGCCAGCCCCGAAGCCGGCAGCGACTCCCGCACCGCAGTCTCCATCCCGCCCTCCTGGCCACCCTTGGCACGAACACCAGTTCGATAACCAGCACACTAGCACATGGGTACGACAGAGAACGGCCAAAAACGCGCCCCAGCGAAAAAACGACAGGAATATTTTGACGAAGCATGAGGCACATCGGGGGCCTGCCCTGCCGAACAGCCGAGCGGGGGTTGAGGGTCCACAGTTAAAGGCAGATCCTGCTACACTTATCCGATGCGTCAGGCGGTGCGGCCCGGCTTCCTCGCGGCTTTGGCCGGCGCCCTGCTCACCTTGGCCCTCGTGATCCTCCTCCGGGGCAACACGCAGGTCATGGACATGCTCGATCGCGGCTCAGGAGGCCCCGGCGCTCCGATCGTGCAGACCACACCGCCGCCCCCACTGTTCCCACCCATCGTGCTGGAGACGGCGACCCCTACCCCGGTCGCGAGGTTCCCTTGAAGGGCATGACTCTGGAGGGCACGACTCGTCCGTGACCACGAGTCGCATGATCGGCGATGTTCCAACGAGCCAGGGAGGACTCGGGCAACCGTCCCTTCGCTCGGATCCATACCGCGGGGGCAATCGTGGCGCGCGAATGGTACGCACCCAGCTTGTGTCCGCCCCAAACAGCGGCCGGCGTGGAGGGGCTACGCGTCGATGCTCACGAAGCGCCGGCCCCGGCGCTCGTGGTACCGCACCTTGCCCTGCTGCATGGCGAACAGCGTGTCGTCGCCGCCCCGGCCGACGCCGAGGCCCGGGTGGATGGGTGTGCCCCGCTGGCGGACCAGGATGGCCCCGCTCAGTACCGACTGCCCACCGAACACCTTCACACCCAGGCGTTGCGCCTGCGAGTCGCGCCCGTTTCGGGAGGACGCCGCCCCTTTCTTGTGTGCCATGTCGCTCCTAGGGTAGCAGGGGGCCTCAGCCCTCAGCCGACTCCGCCGCGGGCGCCGCCGATGGCCCCACGCCACCGATCGAGAGGATCTCGACCAGGGAGTAAAGCTGGCGGTGGCCCGTCTTTGCCGCGTAGCCGGTCTTGTTGCGGTACTTGAACACGGTGATCTTGTCGCCCTTGGCTTCGCCCATCAGCTTGGCCGCCACCGGGTACCCGGCCGCCTCCTTGCCGTGCACCGTGGTGCCTTCCTCGGTGGAGACGAGGAGGGGGGTGAAGCTGACCTCGGTGTCCTTGGTGCCGAGGTGCTCCACCTCGATCACATCGCCCGCCTGCACCCGGTACTGCTTGCCTCCGGTTTTGATCACCGCATACATCGTTGCCGCCTTCCCGGTCCGCGCCACGTCCACGTCTGAGGACATGGAAGCCGCATGATACAGCGGAACTCCGCTACTCCCGTTCTACTCCCGGCTCGCTTCCACCGGGGCGCCATCTTCGACCTCCATCAGCAGGATCCCCCGCCCCCCGCACTTGTCGCACGGCTCGGAGAAGGCTTCCAGAAGGCCCTCGGAGATGCGCTTGCGGGTCATTTGCACCAGGCCCAGCTCGGAGACATCGAAGACCTGGGTACGGGTCTTGTCGCGGGCGAGGGCAGCTTTGAACTCCCGCACCAGCTCCTCCCGGTGGCGGATCTGCAGCATGTCGATGAAGTCCACGACGATGATGCCCCCGATGTCCCGCAGGCGCAGCTGCTTGGCCACCTCGACTGCTGCCTCGAGGTTGGTCTTCAGGACGGTGTCCTCCAGGGTGGACCGGCCAACGTACCGCCCGGTATTGACATCGATCACCGTCAGGGCCTCGGTCCGGTCGATCACGAGGTGGCCCCCGGACGGGAGGCTGACCTTGCGGTCGAGGCCCCGGCGCAGCTGCTCGTACACGTTGTAGGTGCGGAACAGCGGGGTGGTGGCCTCGTAGAGCTCCAGGCGCTCCAGCAGCGCCGGTGTCACATCGGCCACGTAGGTGCGGATCTGATCGAAGACTTCCGGGTTGTCGGTGACCACCCGCTCGACGTCCTCGGTCAGCAGGTCCCGAATCACCCGTAGAGCCATCTCGGGCTCGGCGTGGATCAGGGCGGGGGGTTGGGCTTGCTTCGCCCGGGCCGAGATTTCCTCCCAGGTAACGACCAGCCGCTGGATATCAACCTCCAGGTCGCTTTCGGTCGCCCCCCGGGCGGCGGTCCGGACGATGAGCCCGTACCCCTCCGGCCGCAGCCGCTGGGCGATCTCACGCAGCCGGGTCCGCTCCTCGTCGCCCAGGCGGCGGCTGACCCCGAGGGAGTCCTCCTCCGGCACCAGCACGACGTACCGCCCGGCGAGGGAGATCTCGGAGGTGAGCCGGGCCCCCTTGGAGCCGATGGGGTCCTTGGTGACCTGGGCCAGGATCGGCTGGCCGGACTTCAGCACCTTCTCGATGCGCCGCCCGATCCCCTCGACGTCCTCGTCGAAGGAGACCTCGCCCACGTAGATGACCGCGTTGCGTTCCTCGCCGATGTTGATGAACGCCGCCTCCATGCCGGGCAGCACGTTCTGCACCCGCCCCAGGTAGACATTGCCCACGATGGACTGATCCTCCTGGCCGGCCACGTACAGTTCGACCAGTTCCGACTCCTCGAGCACAGCCATCTGGGTGCGGTGAGGGCGGACCGTGATGAGCATGGTTCGGGGCCGTGTCGCGGGAATGGGCTGGCGCTCGGCGCGGCCCCGGCGGGTACGGCGGCGCCTGCGATCGGTGCCGTCGCCGGTGGGCTCGGTGCCGTCGCCGGGGACGACATCGGCTGAGGGGACGACTACCAATTCGGGCGCATCGACTGCGGCCGCCGCGTCGGTTTCGCCTGCGGCGGCACCGTTCGACTTGCGTTTGCGGCGGCGCCGGGTGCTGGGGGCTCGGACCGCTTCCTCGCCCTCAACGGCTGGCGCGGGGACCGACAGCTCTTCGGCCTCCCTGGACTCGGCGGTGCCGGCGCCGGAAGCGCTCCCCCGCCGGCGCCGGCGACGCCTGCCCGCGGGAGCGGGCGGAGTGGGTTCCTCGGACTCGTCGGTCGCCGTGGACTCGGCCCGCGCGGGCCGAACAGCGGGCGGCGAGGCGGCCGGCTCCTCCTCGGATGCGCCCCCCTCGGCAGCCGCCCGGGCCACCGCAGCCGCTTTGCGCCGCCTCCGGCGGCGGGCGGAAGGCGAGAGCGGGGTCTCAGCCCCATCAGTCGGCCCGGAGGCGGCGGGAGTCGGTCCAGCATCGCCCGCAGGTGCGGGTGCGGCGGCCTCTTCACCAGCGGCTCCGCCCCCCGATCCCCGGCGCCGGCGGCGCGGTCGGGCGGCCGGGGCGGCCGGTGCCTGCTCGTCGGGCACTGCCTCCACGGCGACTGCAGGTGCAGCCTCGGCTGGCGCCTCGTCGGCGTCGCCTGGCGTAGAACCCGCCCCTCCCCCGGATCCCCGGCGCCGGCGGCGCTTCCGCCGGGGCCTGGCCTCGCCGGGTGTGCCGGCCTCGCCCTCTTCCGAGGGCGCCGCCTCCGCCTCCGCAGCCGGCGCCTCGACTGCAGTTGATGCCGCTACAGGAGATCCAGGGGTGGGCGTGCGCCGCCGTCGGGGGGGTCGAGCCCCGGCGCTGGGAGCCTCGCCGGTGGGTTCCTCGGCGCTGGGAGCCTCGGCCGGAGCGGTCGGAGGGGCCGGCGACGACTCGGGGCCGGCCACCGGCGGCGTCCTGGGTTTACGGGGCCTGCGGGTTGGGGGCCTCGGGGCTTCGTCCGTGGTTTCGGGGACACTGGCGGCAGCCCCCGCCGCCGTAGCCGGAGCCCGGACCTCCGGGGCAGCCGGTGCGGCGACCGGTGCGGGTGGCTCTCCAGCAGAGGGCGGCTCTCCAGCAGAGGACCCCGCGGGCCGCGCCGAGGGTGCCCTCTTCCTCCTCGGGGCGGGCCGTGCCGGCGTCTCGGCCTCGGCCGGCGGCGCAGGCGGTGCCGGAAGTGGAGGTGAAGCCACAGGCGCGGCCTCTTCGGCAGCCGATACCTTCGGCTTCCGGGTCCGCACCCGCTTGGGCGCCTCTGCCGGCACGTCCCCCGACACGGGAGTCGGCACAGAAGTCGGCACAGGGCTTGGCGCAGGGCTCGGCTCGGGGCTTGTCGTTTTCACGCTCGGCGCTGCAGCGGTCGTGGCGGCCGGCGCACGGCGCGGCCGTGCCGGCCTCGCCGGAGCGGCGGTTTCTGGGGCCGCCTCCTCCGCCACCTCCGCCGCCGGGGTACCCGCGCCTCGACGGGTCCGCGAACGCTTCACCGGGGCCGGCTTCTCGGGGAGAGGCGCCCAACCCGCAGGCGCTCCGCCCGGAGGTGCTCCACCCCCAGGCGGCGGGCGCTCGGGCGGAGCCGATCCAGCCGGTCCGGCGGCGGACTCGGCCCCAAGTTTGGCCACCCGTGGCGCCGCCGGTGCGCGCGGTGCCCGTGGTGCGCGCTTGGGTTTGCTGCCGGCCGGCTCTCCCTCCGCGGGACCCTCCGCGGGACCCTCCACCGGCGTTGCTACTGCTTGCTGCTCGGCGCCCGCAGGAGCGGTTGCCTTCCGCTTCCTCGCCTTCGGCGCGGGGGCTTCCCCGTCCGGGCGAGGGGTACCCTCGTCAGCCACACAAACCTCCTCAAAATCTTCCGGCTGCGGAGCCCGTGGCGTACTCCGGAGCCTCGTGGGGCCGCCCTACCAACCGCCGGGCTCGGCCGCGGCACCTGGGTTACGCAGGGGCACTCGGTCGGCGCGTCAGCGTCGGAGGGCAGCGGGACCACCCGGGCCAGCGCGCGAGCGCCTCCCCGGAAGGTTGTACCGAATACTCCCATGCGCCGGGGAATCCGGCAACGACTGGCGCCGAGCCGGCTACACGAACCGTCGCATGTGGATGTTCATCAAGATACCCACCGCGCAGAAAGACGTCAGCAGCGACGAGCCCCCGTACGAGATGAACGGCAGCGGGATGCCCACGATCGGCACGATCCCGATCGTCATGCCCACGTTGATGAAGAGCTGGAAGGCGAGCATCGCCGCCACCCCCATGGCCAGGCGGGTGCCGAACTGGTCCCGGGCTAACACAGCGATCCGGAGTGCCCGCCAGATCAGGAACGCCAGGAGCCCGATGACCAGCAGGGAGCCGAGGAACCCGGTCTCCTCGCCGATCACGGTGAAGATGAAGTCGGTCTGGTTCTCCGGGACGTAGTCCAGGTTGGTCTGCGTCCCCTTCAGGAGACCCTTGCCGGTCAGGCCCCCGGAGGACACGGCGATCTTCGACTGCCCCAGGTTGTAGGCCGCCGAACATCCGGAGGCGTTGGGTTGGGTCTGACACGCGGCCGCCGACTTCTGGTTGAGGAACCCGGTGATGCGGGCGAGCTGGTACTGATGGATGAAGCCAAAGTGCAGGGCGAGGAAGATCACCACCGCCCCGCCCGCGGCCAGGACCCCCAGCCAGCGCAACCGCGCCCCCGCCACCACGATGATCGTCACCGAGACGAACAGCAGCACCAGCACGGTGCCGAGGTCGGGCTGCAGGTACACCAGCGCGGCGGGGATCGCAGCCAGGGCCACGGCGATCAGCACCTTCGGGCCGCCGTCGTCCGTGCCCCGCTCGGCCCAGAGGGCGGCCAGGGCCACGATGAGCACCAGCTTCATGAGCTCCGAGGGCTGGATCTGCAGGATGCCGACCGTGATCCAGCGCTGCGCACCCAGCTGGCGCTGCCCGATCGGCGTGAGCACCAGCAGCAGCCCCGCCAGCCCGCCGAGGTAGGCCAGCGGCGCCAGCGTCCGGAGCTGGCGGTAGTCGAACATGACCGCGATCAGCAGGATGATCAGCGCCAGCGCCACATACGTGAGCTGGCGCTTCAGGTAGTAGTTGGGATCGGTCCCGACCGCCAGCAGGTGCGGCCGGGTGGCCGAGTACACCGCGACACACCCGATCACCGCCAGGGCCATGGCCGCCGCCAGCAAGGAGAGATCGACGTGGCGCACCGGGTGCTTGGCCGACAGCGGCCCGGCCATGACCCGTTGCCTGCCAAAGGTGCCCGTCCGGCCGAGGTAGGTCCCCTGCCCCGCCATCAGCCGTCCCCCCGCGCGTGGCCCGCCGGCCCGGAACCAGTCACGGCCATCAGGCTACCCGAGGACCCCGCGCATGTGCCCGCAGCCAGTCGGCCCATTTACGCCCGGCCCGCGCGCCCGGGGAAGACGGCCTCGCCGTACGGGTCGGCCGACAACCGCCGGACGATCGGGTAGATGAGCGGCGCCAGCAGGGTGTTGTACAGCCCGGTGAGCACGATCACCTGCACCAGGCGGGATCCGGGCTCGGCGGGAACGCCCAGCAGCAGCGACAGCCCGATGTAGAAGCTTTCGCCCACCAGGGAACCCGCCGCCACCCCCACCAGGGGGACGGCCACACTGGACGAGCGCACGTAGGGCCGGATGGCACCCACCGCGTAGCCCACAGACAGGTAGGCCAGTGCCGAGAGCCCGGTGGGGGCGTTCAGCATGAAGTCGCGCAGCAGGCCGCCGCCGAAGCCGGCGAAGGCCCCGGGTGACGGACCGGTGGACAGGCCGATGCAGATGGTTACCACCAGGATGAGGTCCGGCGACACGCCGAAGATCACCAGGTGATGCCCCACCGTGGTCTGCAGCACCACGGCGACCAGCATGAGCGTCGCCACACCGACGACCCGACGCACCGTCCCGCCCCGGCCTAGGTCCCGGGCAACGGGACCGGCTTGGTGCCCAGGAGGATCAGCACGAGCTGGAGCCGGTTGAAGTCAACGTAGGGCTGCACCGACGCCCGCAGGCTGAGGCCGTCGGTGGTCGGGTTGACGTGGAGGACCCGGCCCACCGGGATCCCGGGCGGGAAGACGCCCCCGTTGTAGCCCGACGTGATTACCTCCGCACCGGTGGCCACCGTCTCGGTCACCGCCAGCAGGCCCAGGCTGAGCGCCGCGTTCCCGCCCCCGGTCACCACCCCGGTGTCGCCGGTGGTGGTCAGCCGCCCGCCGACGCTGCTCGTCGGGTCGAGGATGAGCAGAACCTTCGACCAGGTGCCCCCGACGTCGGTGACGCGGCCCACCAGCCCGTTCTCGGCCACCACCGACATGCCCACCGCGACCCCGGCGTTGGTGCCCTTGTCCAGGAACACGCTCCATTCCTGGTTCGAGGGGCCACCGGCGATCACCTCCGCGCCCAAGGTCGGCCCGCTGATCCAGGTCTGCTCCTGCAACAGCCCGAGGGCGTCCTTCAGTTGCTGCTGGATGGCGGGGTATTGGTTGAGCTGGTGCTTGAGCGAGGCGACCTCCTTGCGCAGCTTGGTGTTCTGGCTCTCCGCCGAGGGCAGCCGGCCGATGGCGTCGAAGAACCCGCCCACGGGCGAGAGCACGCGGGTGACGCCCTTCTGCAGGGGAGAGATGAGAGTGAGCGCCGCCTGCTGCACCTTGTGCAGGGGGCCGGTGCTGCCCGACCGGTACCCGATGGTGATCAGCGTGACGCTGGCCGCCAGCAAGGCGGCGAGGACCACCCGCGACTTGGACCTGCGGTATGTCACTCTCACGTCGTCCTCCCGGCCGAGATTGTACGGCCGTGCCTCGGTGCGCCCGGCGTGCCCGGCGTGCCCGGCGCGAGCTCGACGCCCTGAGCTCGCGGTGCGGCCCGCGCTGCGGCCCGGGGGTCGTTAGTGGCGGCTGGAGGCGATCAGCATGGGCTTCAACGCCTCGAACTCCTCCAGGCACTTGCCCGATCCCACCGCCACGCATGACAGCGGGTTCTCCGTCAGGTGCACTGGCATGCCGGTCTCGTGCTTCAGCCGCTCGTCCAGGCCCTTGAGCAGGGCTCCCCCGCCCGTGAGCACGATGCCCTTGTCCATGATGTCGGCGGCCAGCTCGGGGGGCGTCCGGTCCAGGGTCGACTTGCAGGCGTCCACGATGGCGTTCACCGGCTCCTCGATGGCCCGGCGGATCTCCTCCGACGACACGATGATCGTCTTGGGCAGGCCGGTCACCAGATCCCGCCCCCGGATCTCGGCATTGGGCTCCTCGGGCAGCGGGAACGCCGAGCCGATTGCCATCTTGATCTCCTCGGCGGTGCGCTCGCCGAGGGCGAGGGAGTACTCCTTCTTGATGTAGGCGATGATCGCCTCGTCGAGCTCGTCGCCGCCGATGCGGATCGACAGCGCGGTCACGATGCCGCCCAGCGAGATCACCGCCACCTCGGTGGTGCCGCCCCCGATGTCGACCACCATGTTCCCGGCGGGCTCGTGCACCGGTAGGCCGGCGCCAATGGCGGCGGCCATGGGCTCCTCGATGATGTACGCCGCCCGGGCGCCGGCGGCGATGGCCGCCTCCTCCACCGCCCGCTGCTCGACGCCGGTGATGCCCGAGGGGACGCACACCACCACCCGGGGCTTGGCCAGCACCCGGCGGCGGTGCACCTTCTGGATGAAGTAGCGCAGCATCTTCTCGGTGACGTCGAAGTCGGCGATGACGCCGTCCTTCAGGGGCCGGATTGCCAGGATGTGGCCCGGGGTGCGGCCAATCATCCGCTTGGCCTCCGCCCCCACCGCCAGGATGGCGCCGGTCTTGGTGTTGATCGCCACCACCGACGGCTCGTTCAGCACCGTCCCGCGCCCGCGCACGTACACCAGGGTGTTGGCCGTGCCGAGGTCCACGGCCATGTCCCGGCCCATGAACTGGAAGGCTTTATCGAGTCGCATGCGGTCTCCCTCGACGAGGGGCTCGGGTGGGCGGCGGCCCCGGGATACAAGGGTGACAGGTAAACGCGGGAACGCTACCCTACGCCAGTTGGGCAAAACTCGCGGCCGGGCAAAGCCCGGCTGTGACTTCTCGGCCGCCTGCCATGCCCCATTTTCCGTGAGTGTTCCGGGGTGCTATGCGGGATTGAGCACTCACAGAATCCCGCAAGCTGGCGCCTCAGTGGCTCTCCGACTGTCTGTGAGTGTTCAGGGGTGCTATACGGGACTGAGCACTCACAGAAACCAGCCGGGCAGCCGCACCGCGACCGCGCTCCTCCAGCCCTAGAGACCCGGGAAGAACAGGCCCAGCTCCCGGGTGGCCGACGCCGGCGAGTCGGACCCGTGGACGATGTTGGAGTCAATGACCAGGCCGTAGTCGCCCCGGATGGTGCCCGGCGCCGCCTCGGCCGGGTTGGTGGCCCCCATCAGGGTGCGCACCACGCCCTGCGCGCCCGGCCCCTCGAGCGCCATCGCCACGATCGGCCCCGAGGTGATGAAGGCCACCAGGTTGTCGTAGAACGGCTTGCCCATGTGCTCGGCGTAGAGCTGGCTGGCGAGGCCCTCGTCGGCCTGCATCAGGTGCAGCGCAACGAGTGTCAGGCCCTTGCGCTCCACCCGGGCGACGATGTCGCCCACCAGTCCCCGACGGACGCCGTCGGGCTTCACGAGCATGAGGGTGCGGTCCACGGGCGGGGACTATAGCGGACTACTCCGCGCTGCCCCCCACCGGACCCAGAAGGAGATCCCGGGCCTCGCCCACGGCGTAGAGCGATCCGGTGATCACGATCACGCCCCGATCGGCACCGGCCCGGGCCCGGTCCAGGGCGTCCTGCAGCGAGCTCGCGACCTCCACCATGCCCGCCGGCGTGCCCAGGGCCCGGGCGGCCTCGGCGAGGTCGCCGGCGGGCGCCGCCCGGGGGCTGGAGCTGGTCCAGAAGATGACCCGGTGAGCCGAGGCCAGCATCGGGGCCAGCACCTGGGGCACGTCCTTGTCGGCGAACACCGAGATCACGAATGTCCTGGGGAGCCGCCCGAAGGATTCGGCCAGCGCCACCGCCAGGGCCTGGGCGGCCTGCGGGTTGTGCGCCCCGTCGAGGACCATCGCCGGGTCCCAACCCACCTGCTCCAGCCGACCGGGCGACGTCACCGCCGCCAGCGCCTCCCCCAGGGCCTCCTCATTGAGCGGGCGCCCCAGGAGCTCCTCGCACGCGGCGATCGCCAGCGTGGCGTTGGTCGCCTGGAAGCCGCCGAGCAGGGGTAGGTAGAGCTCGGAGTAGATCTGGCCCGACGGCCCCCGGACGCTGAACTGACGCCCCCGGAAGGCCGGCTCGTCGTCGATAAGGTCGAAGTCCCGGCCCATCACGGCGAGCGCCAGGCCCCGTTCGTCCGCGGTGGCGGCCACCAGCGCCGCCACGTCCGCGTCCTGCGCCGCGCTGACGCAGCGCATGCCCGGCTTCAGGATGCCCACCTTTTCCCGGGCATTGGCCAGCGGCGTCGTGCCCAGGAAGGCACGGTGATCGACGCCGATGCGGGTGAGCACCGAGACGTCCCCGGCCACCACGTTGGTCGCGTCCCACGACCCCCCCAGCCCGGCCTCCACCACGCCCGCTGCCACGGTGGCCTGCGCCATCCATTCGAACGCCAGGGCGGTGGTCAGCTCGAAGTACGTGACCGGCTCCCCGGCCTGCTCCACGAGGGACACGAACGGCACCAGGTACTCCACCAGCGCCCGGAACTCGTCTTCGCTGATGGCCTCGCCGGCAAGGGGTCCCTCTTCGGTACGCCCCCAGCGGACGAAGCGCTCGCGCAGCGACTGGAGGTGGGGCGAGGTGTACACGCCTGCCGGAAGGCCGTGCGCCGCCAGCACCGCCCCCACGATGCGGGCGGTGGACGTCTTGCCATTGGTGCCTGCCAGGTGCACCGTGGGGTAGGTGCGCTCCGGGTGGTCGAGCAGACCGAGGAGCGCCTCGATGCGGCCCAGCCCGGGCGTGATCCCCTGGCCCCGCCCCTCGACGACCGCCAGGGCCTCCCGGTAGGAGAGCCCGGCGGCTGGGACGTCGGGGACGTCGGCGGCTATGCCAGCTCCTCGAGCTGGGCCTGGAGCTTCTCCCGCGTGGCCTGGGCCTCGGCCAGTTTGCGTTCCTCCCCGGCCACCACCGCCGGGGGCGCCTTGGCTCGGAAGGATTCGTTGCCCAGCTTGGTTTCGAAGCGGCGCACCTCGGACTCGGCCTGGTCCAGGGCCTTGCGCAGGCGGGCGCGCTCGGCGTCCAGGTTCAGCACGCCGGCGAGCGGGATCACCACGTCCACCGGCCCGGCCACCAGCCGGGTCGCCGGGCCGCGGCCCTCCGCCGTGCCCGCCCCGGGCACCACCGAGACCTCGGCCAGGCGGCCGAGAGCCTCCAGCGTCGGGCGCTCCCGCTCCAGCGCCGACCGGACCCCGCCCGACGATGCCACCAGCTCCGCCCGGATCTTGGCCCCGGCCTCGACGTGGTGGTCGGCCCGGAAGCTGCGCACCGCCGAGATGACGCCCTGCACCCAGCCGAACTCCTCGACCGCGGCCTGGCCGCCTGCCACCTCGAAGGGCTGCGGCCAGGGCGCTCGCATGATCGACGGGTCCTCGGCGTCCATGGCCGCGGGCAGCTTCTGCCAGATCTCCTCGGTGACGAAAGGCATGAACGGGTGGAGGAGGCGGAGCACCGCCTCCAGCACGTAGCGGAGCACGGCCCGGGTGGCCCCGCCGGCGTTCGCCTCCCGCAGCGCCAGCTTGGCCGCCTCCAGGTACCAGTCGCAGAACTCGTTCCACACGAAGGCGTAGACCGCCTTGGCGGCGGCCGAGAGGTCGAAGCCCTCGAGGCCCCCGGTGACCTCGCCGATGGTGGCCGAGAGCCGGGCCAGGATCCAGCGGTCGGCAAGCGCCAGGTCCCCGGTGGGCGGGGCGTCCAACCGCCCCGTGTCGCCCAGGTGCATCATCACCAGACGGGAGGCATTCCACAACTTGTTGGCGAAGTTGCGGGCGCCGGCGGTCCATTCGTCGTGCAGGAAGATGTCCTGCCCGGTGGCGTGCTCGGCGATCATGAACCGCAGGGCGTCCGTGCCGTAGCGCTCCAGGAGGTCCAGCGGGTCGACGACGTTGCCCAGCGACTTCGACATCTTCCGGCCCTGGGCGTCCCGCACGATGCCGTGGATGTAGACCGACGTGAACGGGACGTCGCCTTGGGTGCGCAGCCCGGCCATCATCATGCGGGCCACCCACAGGTGGATGATCTCGTAGCCCGTGACCAGCACCGAGGTCGGGTAGAAGTAGGCCAGGTCTTCGGTCTGCTCCGGCCACCCCAGGGTGGAGAACGGCCAGAGCTGGCTGGAGAACCAGGTGTCCAGCACGTCGGGGTCCTGGCGGGGGTGGCCGGCGCCGCAGCTGCGGCAGTGCTCGGGATCCTCGAGGGCCGCCCAGACATCGCCGCACGCGTCGCAGTAGAAGACCGGGATGCGATGGCCCCACCACAGCTGGCGGGAGATGCACCAGTCCCGGACCTGCTCCATCCAGTTCAGGTAGTACTTGGTCCAGCGCTCGGGGGAGAACCTCGTCCGGCCGGACTCCACCGCTTCGATCGCCGGGCGGGCCAGCGGCTCCATCTTCACAAACCACTGCTCTGACAGCCACGGCTCCACGATGGTGTGGCAGCGGTAGCAGCGGGCGATGGCGTAGGAGTGCGGCGTCGAGCCGACCAGCAGCCCGAGGTCATCGAGGGCCGTGCGCACCGCCTCACGGGCGTCGTAGCGGTCCATGCCGGCGAAGCGCCCCCCGGCGTCGGTCACCCGGGCCCGGGTGTCGAAGATGTTGATCGCCTCCAGGCCGTGGCGCTCGGCGATCTCGAAGTCGGTCTGGTCGTGGGCGGGCGTGATCTTGACCGCCCCGGTGCCGAAGGCCGGGTCCACCGCCTCGTCGGCGACGACGGCGAGCTTGCGCCCGTTGAACGGGTGGATGGCGAAGCGGCCCACCAGGCTCCGGTAGCGTTCGTCGGCCGGGTTCACCGCGATGGCGACGTCGCCCAGCATGGTCTCCAGGCGCGTGGTGGCCACGGTGATGTCCCCGCCGCCCTCCAGCGGGTAGCGGAACTGGACCAGTTCGCCCTCGTGCTCGCTGTGTTCCAGCTCGACATCGGCGATGGCTGTGCCGCAGCGCGGGCACCAGTTGATGATCCGGTTGCCCCGGTAGATAAGGCCGGCGTCGAACAGGTCGACGAAGAGCGTGCGCACGGCCCGGACCAGGCCCGGGTCCAAGGTGAAGCGCAGGCGGTTCCAGTCGCACGAGCACCCGAGGCGCTTGAGCTGGTTCACGATCTGGGTGCCGTACTGCTCCCGCCACTCCCAGACCCGGGCGATGAAGCCCTCCCGGCCGAGGTCGTGCCGGCTGATCCCCTCCTTGGCCAGCTCACGTTCGACGACGTTCTGTGTGGCGATCCCGGCGTGGTCGGTGCCCGGCACCCAGAGGGCCTCGTAGCCCTGCATCCGGCGCCAGCGCACCAGGATGTCCTGGAGCGTCTCGTCCATGCCGTGGCCGAGGTGCAGCGCCCCGGTGATGTTGGGTGGCGGCATGACCACGGTAAATGGGGTCCGGTCGGGGTTCGGCTGCGCGCCGAAATAACCGCCGTCCTCCCAGAAGCGGTAGAGGCGGTCCTCCACCTCCCGCGGTTCATACACCGTTGGCAACTCGGGCATGTGAGCCAGTGTAGTGGGGCTCACCCGGTGGCCCCTTCGGGCTCCCCCGGGATACCCCGCTCGTCGGGCCGGGTTCCCCCGTCGCCCGGCGGCCAGGAGCTGCGCGACCACCCTCGAATCCGTCGTTTTATCGCCCATGGGGAACGGCTATGGCCCACGTGGAAGCCGATCCCCCGATCGCTCCCCCGAATGGTGCAGCGGGAATTGGTCTCGCCTAGCTATGCAGGTGAGCCACTCCCTGGCCGAGGTTAGTTAAGGGACGTTTATCGAGCGGCAAGGGCCCTTCCGGAGGCCGATCACCGCAGCGAGGAGCGCCTCCGCCAGCGTCAGCACCTCGCACCAGGTTGCACCACTCACGGAAGGAGCTACTCCTATGCGGTACCCGAAGTACGTCTTGCCGTTTGCGGGCGGCATCATCGGGGTCGGCATCCTTGCCGCCTCTGCGGTCGCCCTGACCGGCGCTGGCCAGCTGGCCGGCTCGAAGTCACCTGCCGGCCAGGCCTCCATCTCCGCCTCGACAGCGTCGAACGGTTCGGCGGGCAACGCGCACCTTTCCACTGGTGCCAAGGCCTCGGTGAACGCCTCGGCCCCCACCCCGGACATCACCGGAGCCGCCGGGACGGCTGAGAATGCCGCCGGTGCCGCCACCGGAGCCGCCGGCAGTGCCCTCAACGCCGCCACGGGCGCGGTCAACGGCGCCCTGAAGACCACCACCGGCGTGGTGGGCAGCGCAGTCAACACCGCCAGCGGGGCCGTGAACGGCGCCCTGAACACCGCCACCGGCATCCTCGGTTCCGTCGGCGGCTCGACCGGCGGCTCCGCCGGGGGCACCGTCACCACGCCCGCCGGCTCGGTCTCGGCCAGCGCCGGGGTCACCTCGCTGATCACCTCGCTGCCCACCTCGGAGCTCACCGCGCTGCTCGGTCACCTGCCCGTGCTGACCGGCCTGAACATCACGTCCCTGGCGGCCAACCCCACCACCCTGCTGAACAACCTGCCCCTCCCCGACCTGCAGTGGCTGCTGAACACCCTGCCGGTCGCCCTGCCCTCCAACTTGTCGTCGCTGCTGGGCAACCCCACCGGGCTCCTCGGTGGCCTCGGCCTGGGCAGCCTGCTGGGCACCCTGAACTCCATCATCGGCAACCCGACGGCCCTGCTCGCCGACCCCACGTCGCTGCTCAGCAACCTGCCGGCGGCCAACCTGACCGCCCTGCTGTCCGCCCTGCCGGTGCCGGTGCCGAACCTGTCGGCGATCGTGGCCAACCCGACCCAGGTGGTCAACAGCCTGCCGCTCCCCGACCTGACCTACCTGCTGGGCGGCCTGCCGGTGCAGATCCCGGGCTCGCTGCTCTAACTCGCAGTCTCCGGTCACGCAAGCATCACCTGTAGCACCGCAGCACCGCAGCACCGCAGCACGGCAGTACCGCAGTACCGATTCCCCGCCGCCAGCCGGCCGGTGTCCCCGATCCATGGGGGCGCCGGCCGCTGGCGTTGAGTGGCGCAGAAACTTGTGGAAATGGCCGCCACTATGGCGGCTGGATCCACAAGTTTGCTCCGGTATGTATCCAGTTGCACATATTGCGGGGCCCGGCCGCCCTCGTCATCATCGCCCTGGCGGCCCGGCAGAGCGTGACCCATGTCCCATCGACGGCCCCCAGCACGGCCTCGCTCACCGCCTGCCAGGCCGACAAGCAGGCCGTCGAGGCCGCCGCCGGGGAGTACGAGGCCCTGAATGCCACGCCGCCCCCGAGCGTCACCGCGCTGGTTCCCCAGTTCCTCGCCGAGGCGCCCGCCGGGCCGGGCTTCACCATCTGGCTGGTCACCGGGACCACGACGGCGGTCGGCTCCCTGCCAGGCTGCTGATCAGGCGGGAATGGCGCTCCCAGCTTCGCCAGAAACACAGAAACGGCCCCGCCGGGGGGCCGTTTTCCACTGCCGAGAGACCGAAGCCGAGAAGCTAGGCCGAGCGCTCGCCCCGTTCCGGCCGCTTGCGCTCGGCCGTGCGGGGGATCAGCGTCGGGTTGACCTTCTCCAGCACGGTGGACTTGTCGATCACACACTTGCCGACGTCCTTGCGGGAGGGCAGGTCGTACATCACGTCGAGGAGGACCTCTTCCATGATCGCCCGGAGGCCGCGGGCGCCGGTCCCCCGCAACATCGCCTGGTCGGCGATGGCGGCCAGCGCCTCCTCGGTGAACTGGAGCTCGACGCCGTCGTACTCCAGGACCTTCTTGAACTGCTTCACGAGGGCGTTCTTGGGCTTGGTCAGGATCTCGATCAGCGCCCGGCGATCCAGGTTGTGCACGAAGGAAATCACCGGCAGCCGGCCCACGAACTCGGGGATGAGCCCGTACTTCAGCAGGTCCTCGGGCAGCACCTGGGCCAGGATGGTGCCGATCTCCTTCTCCTCCCGCTTGCGCACGTCGCCGCCGAAGCCAATGCCCCGGGCGCCGACACGGGCCTCGATGATCTTCTCCAGCCCGGCGAAGGCACCGCCGCAGATGAAGAGGATGTTGGAGGTGTCGATCTGGATGAATTCCTGGTGGGGATGCTTGCGGCCCCCCTGGGGCGGCACGCTGGCGGTGGTGCCCTCGAGGATCTTCAGCAGGGCTTGCTGCACGCCCTCGCCGGACACGTCCCGGGTGATGGAGGGGTTCTCGGACTTGCGGGCGATCTTGTCGGCCTCGTCGATGTAGATGATGCCGGTCTCGGCCTTCTTCACGTCGTAGTCCGCCGCCTGGATGAGCTTCAGCAGGATGTTCTCGACGTCCTCGCCCACGTAGCCCGCCTCGGTGAGGGCGGTGGCGTCGGCGATGGCAAACGGCACGTTCAGCATCTTCGCCAGCGTCTGGGCCAGCAGGGTCTTGCCGCAGCCGGTGGGGCCAAGCAGCAGGATGTTGGACTTCTGCAGCTCGATGTCGCTGTCCCGGCGAGCACCTGCCTGGATGCGCTTGTAGTGGTTGTAGACCGCCACCGACAGGATCTTCTTGGCCTGGTCCTGGCCGACGACGTAGTCCTTCAGGAACTCGTAGATCTCCCGGGGCTTGGGCAGCTCCTCGAGCTTCAGCTCCGGTGACTCGGTGAGTTCCTCCTCGATGATCTCGTTGCAGAGGTCGATGCACTCGTCGCAGATGTAGACGCCAGGCCCAGCAATGAGTTTCTTGACCTGCTTTTGAGACTTGCCGCAGAAGCTGCACTTAAGCAGATCGCCGCCATCGCCGAACTTCGGCATCCCGTCGCTCCCCCTAAAAGGCTGTTGTTTGCTGCAGTGGGTGGATCAGCTAGCGGTTGCTTCGTCGAGTTGCTCAGCGAGGACCGGGGACTGTTCGCGGGCCACGATGATCTGGTCGATGATGCCGTAAGCCTTGGCCTGGTCGGCATTCATGATGAAGTCACGGTCCGTGTCGTGGGAGACCTTCTCCAGTGTCTGCCCGGTCTTGTCGGCCAGGATCTGGTCCAGGAGGGCCCGCATCCGCAGGATCTCCTTGGCGTGGATCTCGATGTCCACCGCCTGCCCGCCGACCCCCCCGGACTCGGGCTGGTGGATGAGCACCCGGGAGTTCGGCAGGGCGAAGCGCTTGCCCTTCTCCCCCGACGCCAGCAGGACCGCCGCGGCGCTGGCCGCCTGCCCGATGCACAGGGTGGCGACGTGCGGCTTGATGAACTGCATGGTGTCGTAGATCGCCAGCAAGGCGGTAATCGAGCCGCCGGGCGAGTTGATGTACAGCCAGATGTCCCGATCCGGGTCCTCGGACTCGCAGAAGATCAGCTGGGCGGTGATCAGGTTGGCGACATTGTCGTCGATGGGAGTTCCCAGGAAGATGATGCGGTCCTTCAGCAGCCGGGAGTAGATATCGAAGGAGCGCTCGCCCCGGTTGGTCTGCTCCACGACGACGGGCACCAGGTAGTTGTCCACGAAACGCGCTCCTTCTTCTCTGGCAAACGCTGGGGCCCCGGGCTAGTCGGCAGGTGGTCCGCTAGCCGGTTCTTCGTTGGTCTCGTCTGTGATTTCGGCGTGCTCGACCAGGTAGTTGAGCACCTTCCTTCGAAGGATATCACCGGCCAGTGCCTCAACCCGGCCACTCTTATCGACGTCCCGGCGGAATTCGTCCACGTCCCGGCCGGCCCGGGTGGCGATCTTGTCGATCTCCGCGTCGAGCTCGGCCCGGGTCACGTTCAGGCCCTCCGCCTTGGCGATCTCATCGAGCACGAAGTCCGCGGCGATCGACCGCTCGGCAGCCCGGCGCTGCGAGGTGCTCAGCTCCAACTGGGTCATGTTCACGGTCTCGAGGTAGTCGTGCACCGTCATGCCGTGCTTGCGGACCTCCTCCTCGAGGGCGGTCATCCGGGCCTCGGCCTCGGCGCTGATCAGGGACTCGGGGACGGTCACGTCGGTGATGTCGACCAGCTCGTCCAGGAGCCGGTTGGACACCTCGCGGTCGGCCTGGACGCCCTTGTACTCCTCGATGCGGTCCCGGATCTCCCCCTCAAGCTCCTCCAGGGTGTCGAACTCGGAGGCGGTCTTGGCGAAGTCGTCGTCCAGGGGCGGCATCCGGCGCTGGCTGACCTCTTTGACGATCACCGTCATGGTGACCTCCTTGCCCCCGTGCTCGGGGCTCAGGCGCTCGGGCAGGACGCTGTTGAACTTGATGATGTCGCCCGCCCGCTTGCCCACCAGCTCGTCGTCGGTCTCGGGAGTCAGCGTGCCGGTACCGACCTCGTACATGAGGTCATTGGCGCTGGCTTCATCGATGGTGGTGTCGTGGATGCTCGCCCGGATGTCGATGAGCACGAAATCGCCCTTCTCAGCGTTGCGCCCTACGGGCTCCAGGGTGGCGAAGCGTTTCTGCAGCACGGCCAGGCGGTCGTCGATCTCCGCCCGGGTGGCCTGGTTCGACGGACGCTGGACCTCGAGGCCCAGGTACAGCGGAAGCTTGATGTCCGGACGCACCTCGACCGAAGCGGTGAAGCTGAAGGCGTCGCCGTCGAAATCCACTACCTCGATGTCCGGCGAGGAGACCGGGCGCAGCGACTCCTGGCGGGTGGCGTCGGTGTAGAGCCGGGGCATCGACTCCTCCAGCATGCGCTGGCGGATGGCGTCCTTCCCCATGCGCGACTCGATGATCTGCCGGGGCACCTTCCCCTTGCGGAAGCCCGGGATCTTGATGTCCTTGGCAAGGCGCTGGATGGTCTCGGCGGTGAGCCGCTCGACCTCCATCGGCTCCACCTCCACCAGGAGTTTCACCTTGGTGGGGCTCTCGCGCTCGACTGTGGTTTTCATGTGCGGCGCATGGTACCCCGAGAGGAGACAGCGTAGCCGGAGGCGGAGCGCAGCAATGCCGCAACCGGAGGCGGAGCGCCGGCGCCTGGGGGGCAGGTGGCCCCACCCGCCAGGCAACCTTGGCGTAGCCGGAGAAGACAGCTTTTTTCCGCTGGTGCCGTACCCCCGCCTACCCGGGCGGTCCGGCCGGCCAGGTCCGCGCTCGTACCCCAGCCGCGGACGTTGATGGCGGTAGGTCTCGGGATCGCGATGGGGGAACGGAATGCAAGCAGGCCGGAACTTCTAGGGAACTCCGGGCGGCTGCCCATCGCCGGGGCGGCCCCCCAACGCCGGGCGGGATAATGAATGAGGCACCGGGCCGGCCTGAGCAGCTCTGGGTGGGCTGGTCGCCCCATTCGTTGTAGGGTCGGCCTCTGCGGATGGCGACGGGACGTAGCGCAGCTTGGTAGCGCGCCTGCTTTGGGAGCAGGAAGTCGGGAGTTCAAATCTCCCCGTCCCGACTCTGCGGGCGTAGCTCAATGGTAGAGCTCCAGCCTTCCAAGCTGGTGGTGAGGGTTCGATTCCCTTCGCCCGCTCTCGTGCACTCCACTGGTGACCCGGACGCGGGCCGAACGAGGACCGGATGAGGAGAGGGGGAGCATGACCGACCGCTCGCAGTTCACCGCCATCCGGACCTATGTCGAGGCCAATGGGCGGCGCTTCGTGGAGACCCTGAAGGAGGCCTGCCAGTGGCCGAGTATCTCGGCCGAGGGCCTGGGGCTCGACCAGATGGCGGCTTGGCTGGAGGAGCGGCTGGTGGGCCTGGGGGCCACCGTCGAGCGCCTTGCCGTCCCGGGCGCCCCACCCGCGCTGGTGGGCACGATCCCGGGCAGGCCTGGCGGGCGCACCCTCATGATCTACGACCACTACGACGTCCAGCCGGTCGACCCTATCGACCTGTGGCACTCCCCGCCGTTCGAGCCCGCCGAGCGGGACGGCCGGGTGTTCGCCCGGGGGGTCGCCGACAACAAGGGCGACCTGGTCGCCCGCATGTGCGCCCTGGAGACCTACCGGCAGGTGATCGGGGAGCTGCCCTTCACCGTGAAGTTCTTCGTCGAGGGGGAGGAGGAGTCGGGCAGCATCCACTTCGAGCAGATCTGCCGGGCACACGCCGAGCGCCTGGGCGCCGACCACTGCGTCTGGGAGGGGTGGCGCATCGACCACGAGGGCCGCCCCGAGCTGGTGTACGGCTGCAAGGGCCTGCTCTACATCGAGCTGCGCTGCCGCAAGCTGACCTACGACCAGCACTCGTCGAACGCGGTGTACGTCCCCTCGGCCGCCTGGCGGATGGTGCAGGCACTCGCCTCACTCAAGGACGCCGAGGGCCGGGTGGTGATCCCGGGGTTCTACGAGGACGCCCTGGCCCCCGACGAGCGTGACGCCGCCCTCATCGAGGGTCTGCCCTTCGACGAGGCGTCGGAGCTCGACCGCCTGGGCATCGACGAGTTCGCCCAGGGCCTGCGCGGAGCCGCCCTGCGCCATGCCCTGATCTACAACCCCACGGCCAACATCGCCGGGTTCCTGACCGGCTACACCGTGCCCGGGGCCACGAAGACGGTGCTGCCCGCCGAGGCCATGGCCAAGCTGGACTTCCGGCTTGTCCCCGAGCAGGACGCCGACGATATCGCCCGCAAGCTACGGCGCCACCTGGACGAGCACGGCTTCACCGATATCGAGATGGAGGTCATCAGCGCCGAGAACCCCTCCCGCTCCCCCACCGACAACCTGCTGGGGCGGGCCATCGAGTCGGTCGCCGCCGAGTGGTTCCCCCGGGCGCCCGGCGTGTGGCCCCTGATGCCGGCGACCGGACCGATGTACCCGATCTCCAAGCTGCTTGGCATCCCGATTTGCTCCCCGCCCGGGGTCACCCGGCCGGACTCGGCCATCCACGCCCCGAACGAGCACGTGCGCATCGACGACTTCTTCGACGTGATCGGCTACACCACGGCCTACCTGGAGGCGTACGGGGCGCTGTAGCCGGCGCCCTACCACTGTGCCCAAAAGATCGCGAAAAACTTCTGCCGATAAACTACACCTCTGTCATTTCGGCTGGTAAACTCCTCGGGGCATCCAAACGAGTGAGGCTGGCCATGAGCAATCTGAGAGGCTCGCCGGGGCGCTCTTACCGGGGACCGGCGGCAGCCATTGCAGCGGTGATCTTCTTCGCCCTCGTGCTGCTGGTGTTGCATTCCGGGGCCAAGTCCTCGGCTCCTCCTGCGGGACGCAAAGGGACGCCGGGGGCCACAACGTCCGCCAGCACCGGGTCCTCGGCATCGAGCGGGTCCTCGTCGTCGGCAGGCGCGGCCGCCGCCGCCAACGGCGCTGCTGGCGATGCCGCCGCCGCGGGCGGCCCCCAGCTGAGCAACGTCCCGGCGCAGGGCGCCCAGTTGCCCAACACGGGTGCCCCTTTCCCCAGCTGGCTGGGCTTCCTTCCCCTCGCCCTGGCGGCGGCGCTGATCTTGAAGCTGCGCCAGCGGGCAGCCATGGCCGAGACCATCGGCATCGTGGAGCGGGAGGAGCGCCCGGAGGTGATCGAGCTACCCCTCAGCCTGGAGGAGGTCGAGGTCGCCCGGGCGGGCGAGCGGTGGTTCGACCCGTACTACGACGCCGAAGAGGACCACATCGACGACTTCGCGTTCGAGCCGAGCGCCCTCTACACTGGCCAGAGGCGCCCGTAGCTCAGTTGGAGAGAGCGTCGGACTTCTAATCCGAGGGTCGGGGGTTCGAATCCCTCCGGGCGCGCACGCGTTGCCGGGTATAGGCCGCGGCTCATAGTCCCCGCACTCTTGACGAGGCCTTGAGCGGATTGCACCCACTGGTGGAACGGTGCCGTGTATTTTTCGGCCGCCCTATGGCATGCTGCAAGGGTGTCGACAGGTCTTGAGCAGCACTCTGGCCTATGGAGCGAGGACGATCTCTTCGCGTTGCCAGAGGGCACGCAGCGCTATGAGCTGGTGGAGGGGGCCCTCCTCGTGAACCCTCCTCCCAGCGCCGGCCACCAAGGGATGAGCCTGAGGCTCGCCATTGCGCTGCACACTGTTGCTCCTCCCGGGGTCACCGTCCTCGAAGCCGTCGGCGTCCGCTTGCCAGGCGGCACCCTGCTCGTTCCCGACGTGCTGGTGGTCTCCTTGCCAGCACCCGAGGCGGAGCGCGCACTGGTCTTGGATGCCACCCAGGTGAGCCTGGTCGTGGAGATCGTTTCCCCCGGTTCCCAGACGACGGACCGGCTGACGAAGCCAGCGCTGTACGCCCGGGCCGGCGTCCCCTTGTACTGGCGCGTAGAGCCGGACGAAGGCCCCTCGGTGACCGTGTACCAGCTGGATGGCCACGAGTACATCCAGTCAGCGATGGCGCGCCCCGGCAGACTCCTGGCAGTCACCAAGCCGTTCCCGATTTCCCTTGACCCGGCAGCACTCCGACCCTAGATCCGTCGCAGAACAAACCCGCGGCATGCAATCCCGGCATGCCTTGTGCCACTGCAGCCCCGCTGGCCGCCACGGGGGAGCTTACTGGGAGCCTCGCGACATCCACGACTTGTTCAGCAACACAGACTTGAGCGAGGGGAGGGCGTGGCCGCACTGCGGGCAGAAGTTTCCCCTCTTGTCGATGACCTGGCCGCAGGTGCGGCACTTCACCGGCAGTTCGGGCTCAGCGGGCGGGGGCATTCCTCTGTCTCCCTGACGGCGAGGCGATCATCCTAGCGAGGGACCGGGAGCGGGTACCCCTGCCGGCAAGCCCCGTGCGGCGCCGGGACGCCAGCGCAGGAGGCCAAAGCCGCGTCTACCGTAGAGGACATAACGGCACCGTTCGGCCGCCGGAGAGCGACACCGTCCTCGTCCTATTCGCCCGCGGGGTCGTCCCGCACCCCGAAGCCCTCCGACACTGCGCCACGGCGGACCTCGTGGACGCAGAGGCCGGGGAGGCATCCCCGGCCGGCGCATTCAGTCGTGCATAGGTGCGCCCGCGCGCAGGAAAGGCAGAGTTCAGCGTCGTCGCAGACCTCGCAGCGGGCCCAGCGCTCCTCGTGCAGCGGGACGCCACAGGCCGTGCAGGCATTGCCGGTCACGGCAGCCCACCGAGGGGCGAGGCCGTCGGGGTCACCGAGCCGGGGGCGATGTCGTCGGCGATGGTCGCCAGGAAGTCGGCCACCCGAGGTCCCCACTCTGAGGCGAGGGAATCCGTGACCGGGAACACGTGGCCGTCACGCACCGCCCGCAGGGTGTCAAAGCCTGGGCGGGCGCCGAAGGTGGCCGCGTTTTGGGCGCAGCACACCGTGTCGGCCAGGAAGACGTACTGGGGGTTGGCCTGGATCAAGTACTCGGCGCTGAGCTGTGGGTAGTCCGAGGACTTGCCGGCGAGGTCGGCGACGTTGACCATGCCCAACCGTCCGAAGAGCTCGCCGATAAAGGTGTGCGAGGTGGCGGTGTACAGCGTGTTGTCCAGCTCCTGGTAGTAAGTGAGCCCCTTGGCCCGGTCGCCTACCGTGGCCACGATCTTGGCGATGCGCGCCCGGACCGCCGCTACGGCCGCCCCCGCTGCCAACGTATGCCCGGTGGCCGCCCCGAGCTGACGCATCTGGGCATAGGTGTCACCCAGCGTGGTGGCCGGCGGGAGGAGCATTGTCGTCACGTGCAGCGCCTTCAGCTGGGCCTCCAGCGTGCCCCCGGCGTCTGAGGCGAGGATCACCAGGTCCGGCTTGACGGTGAGGTAGCTCTCGGCGCTGTCCTCGTAGCCGGTCATGGACGTCCGGGGAGCCTGAGGCGGATCGATGGAGTACTTGTCGACGGCGACCACCTGAGGGCCGGCACCGATGGCATAGAGCATCTGGGTGGCGCTGGCCGACAGGGACAGGATACGCACCGGCCGGGCGGCGATCGCCACGGGACCGTTGGCGGCTGTGACCGTGACCGGCCAACCGACCGAGGGCGTGGACGCCGGGGAGCTCCGGGGCGACGCGCACCCTCCGAGGACCAGGGCGAAAGCGGCAAGGGCGGCGGTGCAGCGGTGCATTGTTCCCCTCCCGTCTCATGGTCCGACGCCAGGGGAATGCCCCGCTCGCCGGCCCGCTCGTTCCTCGACGAAGCGCTTCTGGCCGCTTCCAGCAGGTCAGGCGACCTGGCTCGGCCCCCCGGGCGAACGCTCGGGGGGCTCCACAGTTGCGGGACAGCGCCGGGTTGGTGACCGGACTTCGCTGGCCGGCTGGATGCTGGCGCCAGGCTAGTAGCCGGCACACTGCGATGCAAGCACGCCCTGAAGGGCCCGACGCGAAGAACCCGCCCGGCAAGGGCGGGTTCTTCCGAGACCGGCAGCGAGCGAGGTTACGGCTTGCCGGGGTGGGTCGTGGGACCGAAGCCGGTCGGGTTGTGGGCCAAGGCCGAAGCTGCGGCGCTGGGGAGGTCGGTGGGCTCGGCGGCAGGGCTGGACGATCCGGGGTGGTCCGTGGCGTTGGGGTGGCTGGTCGGGCCGTTGCCGGTGGGGTTGCGGGACACCCCGTTCGACGAGGAGGCGGTGCCGGTCACCGAGGCCCCGTGCGGGGCTCCGTGGGTGCCGGTCGAGTCCGCGGCCAGCTGGGCAGCGGCGATGGCGGTCTGGCAGGCGGCATCCGGGGTGGCGGTGGCGGAGACCTGGGCAGAGACGGCCGAGGAGTCCTGGGCGACAGCGGCGATGAACTGGCCCTTGGCGCTTCCGCTGAGCCCGAGGCTGTCGGCGGCGCTGGCGGCGTAGGAGACGCAGTTGCCGTGGTTCACGCCGGCGGAGGCGGTTTCCGAAACCCCGGCGCCTGCGGTGCCCGTCACGTCCTGCAGGTCGTTCTTGGCGGCCGTCGCAGCGGCGGCAGCGGCGTGAGGAGACGGCAGGTGCACACCGATGGTCGATGCGGCGTTCGCCACGGCCTGCTGGGCCGGGGCGGGCAGGGCGCCGGCGGCGGCCAGCCCACCGGTTGCGGCCGCGGCGGCGATGGCAACGCCGGCGATCTTGGCGGTCAGTGATGCGAACAGGGTGCTGAACACGGTTCTCCTCCTCCATTTCGGTAGCCCGGATTCCTGCCGCGCAGGCCCGTGGGCTTTGCTTGCCGGCCTCGCGGCCGGGTCGCCCTTGTCGATGGCGAGGCGGGACACCTCGATGGCTGCGGTGAGTGCCCGCCGGGCCGCCTCGGGAGGCAGGGGCCGAGTGAAGGCCGTCCCCACCTCGTCGGCAAACCGGGCGAGCACCGGGTCGATGTCCTTGCCTCCGTTGGGCGCCGTCCCGGAGAGAAGTTGATCGAGGTCCCGGTCACTGATGCCGTCGAGCTTTCCCATCTCGGCCCTGTCAGCGCCGCGGACCCGGGGAAGGTGTCGCCTCCCGGGTAAGTTTCTTCCGGATGGCCGCCAGCCCGCGGCGCTGCAGGGCCTTGACTGCGTTGGGTGTGCGCCGGGTGGTCCGGGCCACCTCCTCGATGCTGAGCCCCGCAACCATGCGCAGCAGCAGGACCTCCCGCTGGGCCACCGGTATGGACTCCAGGAGCCGCACCACGTCCTGGGTGCCGAGGGAGCGCATGGCCTCCTCCTCGACGTCGCCTTCCCCGGCGCGTGCGGCCAGGGCCTCCGCGGGAGCGGCCTCCGCGGGGTGGCGGCGGCGGTACCGGCGTTCATCCAGCAGCCGGTGGTGGGCAACCACGAAGACCCAGGACCGGAACTCGGGCTCGCCGCCCGTGAACCGAGCCAGGTCGCGGGCGACCTGGAGGAAGACCTCGGCGGCGAGATCTTCCGGTTCGGCGGCCCCTCGGCTGCGCAGGTACCCGTACACCGGCCCGGAAAGGTCGTCGAAGATGGCGCGCCAGGCGCTGTCCGAGCCGGTCCGGGCCGCCTGGAGGATCGATGCGAACGCTTCGCCCAGCGTCATGGGGCAGTGGGGGCAGGGTGCTGCGACTCGCTGCGCTGCACGGTCATGCCATCACCATCTCGCTCCGGTGCCCCGCCGGACGGTACCGGTTGGGCATGGGTTCTTCTCTCCGGTCAGCGCCCGCGACGCCCGGAAGGTGACGGGGTGCTCACGCGCCTGCGCCCACGGTGGCCGGCCGCGCAGGCCACGAACCGCTCAGCAGGCGTGGGATCGGCGCCCAGGTGCTGGTGCAGGAAGGAGGCGAACAGCGAGCTCGAGGCGTAACCGCCTGTCCCGCTGCCCCACCGGCTGTGGAGGGTCAGGGCACCCCCTGGGGGATCCACGCAACTGTGGTGGAACTCATGGCCCCGCAGTGTGGTGCCCGCCGGACCGAGCGGGCTGGCCACCCGGGTGAGCGCCTCCCGGTAGCCGAGCGTCAGGTCCGGGGTCATGCGCGCCGAGGCGGGAATGGCGCCGACCATGGGGTGATCATCCAGGGCGTCGCACAGCCACAGGAAGCCTCCGCACTCGGCCCACGCGATGAGGCCCCCGGCGAGCGCTGCGCGTGTGGCTCTGCGCAGGGGCTCGTTGGTGGCCAGGGCTGGGCCGTACACCTCCGGGAAGCCGCCGCCGCAGTACAGGGCGTGGCACCCCTCCGGCAACGCCGGGTCGGTCAGGGGGTCGAAGGGCACCAGTTCGGCGCCTGTGGCCCGCAGCGCTTCCAAGTTCTCCGGGTACATGAAGCTGAAAGCTGGTCCAACCGCCAGCGCCACCCGCACCACTTCCCCCCCATCGACCGGCCGAGCGGTCGGGGGCGCAGCCTCCGTGCGCCGGGGCGCCGAGCGCGCCAAGGCCAGGATGGCGTTGAGGTCACAGCCTGCCGTTATCGCAGCGGCCAGTCCGGCCAGCGAGCCCTGCACCCCCGCCGGGTCCTCCGCAATGGGGACCAGACCCAGGTGCCGTTCCCGCCAGACCAAGGCGTCGTCTGTGGCCAGCACGCCGAGGACAGGGATGCCCAGCGGCTCGAGGGCCTCCCGGAGCAGAAGCGCGTGACCCGGCCCCCCCACTCGGTTCAGAACCACGCCGGCTACCCGAACCCGGGGGTCCAGGGTTGCGAAGCCATGGACAACCGCAGCAACCGACCCGCTCATGGCGGAGGCGTCGACGACCAGCAGAACGGGGCACCCCAGCATGCGGGCGACGGCGGCCGTGGACCCATCGCACCCGGGCTGGGCCGACCCGTCGAACAGGCCCATCACACCCTCCACGACGAGGACGTCGGTCCCCTTGCCTGCAGCGGCGGCGAGCGCGCCCAGATGCTCTTCGCCGCAGAGCCAGGCGTCCAGGTTGCGCCCGGGCCGGCCGGTAGCCAGGGTGTGGTAGCCCGGGTCGATGAAGTCGGGGCCCACCTTGGCTGCCCCCACCGTCAAGCCCCGGGCGGCCAGCGCCGCCATCAGGCCCACCGCGACAGTGGTTTTGCCGGCGCCCGAGTGCGTGCCGGCGACGACGAGGCGGGGGCCGAGGGTGGGCACCGCCGCATACTATGGCGGCGTGCGGATCGTCTCGCTTCTCCCCTCGGCCACCGAGATGCTCTTTGCCCTGGGGTTGTCCGAGCAGGTGGTCGGCGTGACCCATGAGTGCGACTGGCCCGAGGCGGCTCGCGGCGTGCGGCGGGTCTCGGTTTCCGTCCTGCCGCCGGCGGCCACGCCCGCCGAGATCGACGCCCGGGTCAGCGCCAGCCTGGAAGGCGGGGAACCGATCTACCGCCTGGACCCGGACGCCATCAGGGAACTGGCCCCGGATCTGGTGATCACCCAGGATCTTTGTGCCGTCTGCGCCGTCCCTTCGGGGCACGTGCACGAAGCATTGGACGTGCTGGGCTGCCCGGCCCAGGTCGTTTCCCTGGACCCCGGCTCCCTGGACGAGGTGATCGACTGCGTGGCCACTGTGGGCGCCGTGACCGGCCGCCTTGCTGAGGCCGAGAGCCTCGTGGCCTCGCTGCATGGCCGCCTGGCCGCCGTGGAGGCCGCCACGAGGGGCTCGTCCCGCCCCGCGGTTTTCGCCCTCGAATGGGGCGACCCCCCGTACAACGGAGGGCACTGGCTTCCGGAGATGGTGGAGACGGCCGGTGGCCGATGCCTGCTGGGCTCCTGGCGGGCGCCGTCGGTGCGGGTGACTTGGGACGCCATCGCTGCGGCGGGCCCCGAGGTTGTCGTGTTCATGCCCTGCGGCTACGACCTCGCAGCCGCGGTGGCCGAGGGGAGGGCGTTGGCGGAGCGGCCCGAGCTCGCCGGCGTCAGGGAGATCTACGCCGCCAACGGCGGTTCCTACTTCTCACGTCCGGGTCCCCGGCTGGTGGACGGCGTCGAAGCCCTGGCCGCTGTGCTGCATCCGGGAGTTGGGGTCACCGGCCCCTTCGATGCCATCGCCCGGATCCGCTGACGCACAGAACAGCTTCGCGTCAGCGTCGCGACCGAGTGAGGCCGGTCCCTCGGCGACCGGCCGACCCGGGAGTAGGGCGACGTTCCGCCGAGCACTTCCTGCGGCCCGCAATCCATCGGCGCCGGTCGCCCGTAGTCCCCCTGAGAGACCCTGACAAAGGAGGTGCTCGTGAGACGACTGCCGACGACCGCGATCGTGCTTGGTGCTCTGCTTCTGATGGGAACGGCCTGCTCCAAGTCCTCCACGTCTTCGGGCGCTTCCTCCGGGACGAGCGGCGGAACGCTCACCATCAACGGAGAGAAGGCGACGGACAAAGGAACCCAGGACCTCACCGGAAAGAGCACCTTCACACTCAACCTCGACAACGACCCGGGCATCTACTACTTCCAGCCCACGGTGCTCAAGGGCAGCCCGGGCGAGAAGGTGACGCTCACGCTGAAAAACGTCGGCAGCATCAAGCACAACTTCACGCTGTCGGACCAGAACATCAACCAGGACGTGAACACCCCGGGATCGTCCGCCACAGTAACCATCACGTTCCCGCAGTCCGGCACTGCCGAGTTCCACTGCGAGTACCACCAGAGCCTCGGCATGGTCGGAGAGTTGTCGGTGTCCTGAAACTTGGGCGGGCATTCCGGCTGGGGGCGGCAGGCGGCCGCCGGACCAGTCCACCGCCCCAACTAGGGGAGTGTCCACGATCGAGCCGACGCCGGGCCCCGGCGAGAGGTCCAATGGCCGTCGCCGGGGGCCGGCGCCTGGGTTTTCTCGCTGTGCATAGGTAACCGCGGATTGCGCGGTCACTGGAAGAAACACTCCGCCCCCGTCCGGCCGCCGCCTCCGGCTGGCGCCGACAACCGGTCCCCGACGCCCCGTGGCCCCGGGCCCTTGTGCTTCAACGCCAGCCCGGGGCGGGAATAGGGTTGGGTAGTTGGGGAACCTAACCAGCACTCGGCTCGCCCCGTGCCTTTAATAGGTAATGGGCACCCCAGCTGCCGGATTCGAAGATTGGTATAGATCGAACCACGCCCGCCTCATCACCGCCCTGGTCTTGATCGCCGGCAACCTCGCCGATGCGCAGGACGCCGTCGACGAAGCCTGTGCCCGGGCGCTCACTCGGCGGGCTGCGGTGGGCGCCATGGCCTCCCCGGCCGGGTGGACCTCCACATCCGCGTCGCGGCTGCTCGCCCGGCGGGCACTCCCGGTCGACATCCCCGGACCGGCCAGAGAGGTGTGGGAGGTCGTGAAGCTGCTGGCCCCCCGGCAGCGCACCGCCATCGTCCTGCGCTACGTGGCCAACCTCACCGAAGCGGACGTGGCCCACACGATGGGCACCACCCTGGCTGACGCCCGACGCACCGTGGCCCGATTCTTGGACGACCCATCGCTCGAGGAGGTCCCGTGATGGCGCGCTTAGATGACCTGATCGACGAGGCCCTCGCCCACCCGCCCGCCGGTCCCGCCCCGATCGAGATGCTGGAGCAACGGGGTCGAGCCCGGCGGCGGCGCCGGCAGATGGCGGCGGTCATTGCCGCGGTCCTCCTGCTGGCAGGCGGGATCGGGGCGCTCGTCGGCCTGCACGGGCATACCCAGGTCCTGGTAGTGACCGGCCAACCACCCTCCTGGCGCGTGCTGCCCGACGAGGCGGGCGTGCGTGGCCCCGCCGTGTGGACGGGCCGCGAGGTGCTGTTCGTCGGCAGGGCGTTCGACCCATCCACAGCAACCTGGCGCGACCTGGCTCTCCCACCGTTTGCCGGAGATCCCGACGGCGTACAGGGATTGGGCGTGTGGACGGGCAGCCAGATGATCCTGCTCGACCCAGGGGCATCGGGGGCGGCCCTCCCAACGTCCGACACGGCGACGTTCGATCCCGCCACGAACTCCTGGCGGCTGCTCGCCCGGTCGCCTCTCGCCGGGCAGGTCCCGTCGTTGGCGGTATGGACCGGTAGGAGCATGATCGTCCTGGCCACCGTGTCCGGCACCGAGGGCGGAACCGAGGCAGCACAGCTCGATGGAGCAACGTACGACCCGGCCGGGAATGCGTGGCGCGCCCTGCCCCCCAATCCGCTCGCCTGCGCATTCCCGCCGCTGGCCGGCTGGACGGGCGCCGAAATGATCGTCATGTGCGACGTCGGGCCAGGACAACAGTCGGCCGCCGCCTACCGCCCCTCGACGGGCGCTTGGACGTCGCTACCCAACCCGGTCCGGGCCATCGGGGATGACGGGCGCGCGGTCTGGACCGGCAAGGCCCTCATGGTCTGGACAGAGGCGGGAGGGCAGGCATACGACCCCTCGACCAATGCCTGGCAGGCCCTCCCGGCGGCACCGCTGGCCAAGAGGGCTGATGCGTCGGTCGTGTGGACCGGCAGGACGCTCATCGTCTGGGGGGGCGAACTCGATGGCCCGGCCGGAGCCCGGGTGCCCACCATCGGGGACAAGTACCTCTCCGACGGGGCCATGTACGATCCCACGACCCGGGCCTGGACAGCCCTCCCCCCGGTCGGTGTCATCGGGCGGTACCGCGCCACGGCGGTGTGGACCGGCAGCACCGTGTTCATCTGGGGCGGACGCGGCTACGGGCAGACCCGCGATCTGGCCTCGGGCGCCCTGTACACCCCAGGCAGGTAGCCCCAGGTGAGGAGAGTCTTGCGGAGATCATGACGCGGCCGGTGGTGCACGGGAAGGGCCTCTGGGACAAGCTGGTCCGGCGTGAGCAGGGCCTCCAAGCCCGGCCCGCCCCACGGCTCAAGACCTTCACGCAGCGCCATCCGTGGCTGGGACCCGTCGTCTGGATGGCAGCAGCCTCCTATTTCGTGGTGCAGCTCGGGGTCGCCCAAGCCTGGAACAATCCGGGATACAGCTGGCTCAACAACAGCATCAGCGACCTCGGCACCACGGTGTGCACGCACGCCATCTGCTCGCCCCGGCACGCCTGGATGAACACCGAGTTCTTCGTGCTGGGCCTCATCATGGCCACGGGCGCTGTACTCATCTATCAGGAATTCACTGACGGAGAACCGGAGCAGCGGCTGCGGGCACGGATAGGCTTCGCGGCCTTTGTGATCTGCGGTGTGGGTGCCATGGTCGTGGGTGCCTTCCCGGAGAACCTGTCCCGCACCATGCACATCATCGGCGCGATTCCCGGCATAGCGGCCGGCACGGTGGGAATCTTCATCCTCGCCCGCGCCCTGACGCTCCCGGAAGGCTTGCGGGTTCCCATGCTCGCCGTCCCGCCGGTAGCGATCGGGGCGGGCATCCTGTTCGCCGTGCACATCAATCTGGGCATCGGTGCGGGCACCATGGAGCGGATCGCCGCCTACCCGGCCAGCGTGTGGCTCATCGCGTTCGGGGCCTACATCGCCCGCACACATTCCTCGCGCCCGAGGTCCGCGCCGGCAGACCACAGGAGGCGGTAGCCCCGCCCCACGGACCCAACAGATGGTGCCCGCACCCCCTCGACGACCTTGGTGCTACCACCCTTGTTTATTCTCGACCAGATGGATATGCTTTTTAGCCTTGACAAGCTAGTTTCGGAATTTTTGCCACGGAGCTGGGTGGGCGACCCGGGCTGTGGCCCGAGAGAGGAGGGAGGCTGATGGCGGACAGCGTGACGCAGATTCTCAATTCCGGTCCTCCGGGCACCAAGGTCAACATCGCGGTGCTCGGGGATGGCTTTGCCGCCGGCGACCAGAGCACCTACAACAACAAGGTGGACGACCTGCTGCTGAACGGGGTCTTCAAGCACGACTACTACTTCGAGGACATCTCGGGCTTCAACATCTTCCGGGTGAACCTCATCTCGGTGGACTCCGGGGTCAGCACCAAAACCTATGACGAGCACGGCACCCCGGCCGACCCGAGCGACGACACGGTCACCAGCCAGACCACCCGCAACACGGCGCTCGGCTACATCTTCAGCGGGTCCTGGGCGCATTGCTGGCTCGAGGGCGGCCCGAACACCAGCGCCCTGGTGAGCGCCGCCCTGGCCAAGTGGGTGCCCGACTACCAGCTGTGCCTGATCCTGCTCAACAACCCGGGCTTCGGCGGCTGCGGGGGCGGCGGGTTCGCCGTGCTCCCGATGGGGGTTGACTGGACGACGGTCGCCCACGAATTCGGCCACGGCTACGGCGGGCTGGGCGACGAGTACTGCGCCGCCCGCGCCTACTCCGGCGGCGAGCCCGGGGTGCCCAACGACACCATCAACACCAACCGGGCCACCCTCAAGTGGGGCAACTTCGTGAACCCATCCACCCCCGTGCCCACCGGCACGGGCAGCTGCGTCGGCTACAACCAGGGCACCAAGCCGGCGGACTGGGACGACAACAAGAGCGTCGGGCTGTTCGAGGGCGGCGGCACCAACAACACCGGCATGTACCGCCCGGCGCTGTCGTGCCGCATGATCAGCAACTCCCCGCCCTACTGCACGGTCTGCTACACCACCATCAAGCGCAAGTCGGACCCGAAGACCGCCCGCACGTTCCTTGACGCCCACATGGGCGACTTCAACGGCGATGGCAAGGACGACCTGTTGCTGCACAACGGAAACTCGCTGATGTTGTACCGCAGCCTGGGCAATGCCTTCGATGTGGCGTTCAGCTGCGTGGACCGGGTACCGGGCTCCTGGCAGTTCCAGGCCCACGACCAGTTCTTCATCGGCGACTTCGACGGCGACCACCAGGCCGAGGTCGTGGTCTTCAACGGGCAGGACTGGGTCATGCCCTACCTCGGCCTGCTCGACTCCGACGGCCAGGGTGGCCTGCACCTGGTCGCCCGCTACGACGGCTCGATGCCGGGCTGGCAGTTCACCGCCGGGGACCAGTTCTTCGTGGGCGACTTCGATGGTGACGGCAAGACCGACCTCTACGTGTTCAATGGCCACAACTGGTCGATGCCCTACGTGGGCATGCTGCGCTCGAACGGCTCCTCGCTGTCGCTGGTGCACCGCTACGACGCCACGATGCCGGGCTGGCAGATGAAGCCGGGCGACCAGCACTTCGTCGGCGACTTCAACGGCGACGGCAAGGCCGACCTGTGGGTCTTCAACGGCGGCGAGTGGTCGATGCCCTACCTCACCTGCATGCTCAGCCAGGGAAACTCGCTGGCCCAGGCGCACCGCTGGGACTCGACGATGCCCGACTGGCAGATGAAGCCGGGCGACCAGCACTTCGTCGGCGACTTCAACGGCGACGGCAAGGCCGACCTCTACGTGTTCAACGGATCGGACTGGTCGATGGCATACCTCGGGATGCTCCGCTCCGACGGCGCCAACCTCGCCATGGTCGAGCGCTACGACGGCAACGCCCCGGGCTGGCAGATGCGCAAGAACGACCAGCACTGGATCGCCGACGTCAACGGCGACGGCAAGGCCGACCTGTTCGTCTACAACTGGCAGGACTGGTCGACGCAGTACCTGGGGACCATGATCTCCAACGGCTCCGCCCTTTCGGCCAGCTGGGTGGCCGACTGGGTCGGCGAGTGGAACCTCGGCGCCGTGGACCGCTTCGAGCCGTGCAACTACGAAGGGGTCGCCGGCCGGCGGGACCTGGTGGTGCACAACCAGGACTGGCTGGGCCTCATCCACGCCACCCCGGGGCTGTCGCTGCAGAAGATCTACTACCGCTTCATCCACAACTACCCCTACGGGCGAAACTGGTGAGGGAGAAGCCATGAGCGATCAACCGACCGATCAACCATCTCGCAGCAAGCCCGAAGTGAGCGCGGCGGCAACCAGGGCCGCTCTCGGGCCCTCGGTGGCGTCCATCGCCACCCGGGTGGCCTCCACCGTCAGCACGATGGTCCAGAAGGAAGGCTCCGCACCGATCGTCGAGAACAGCGGCCTGCCCGCGATGGCCGCCCGGGGCGCCGATCTCAGCGCGGCGACGGTCGCCGCGGTCGGCAACCCGGCCCTGCGCCTCGTGCCGCTGAAGAATGCGATGGGGAGCCTCCAGCTTCCCACCACCGGCACGCTCATGGCGGCGGTGCCCACCGGCGCCGCCCCCGACGCCGCCGCAGGGGGCGGTGCCCGGGGCGACCAGGCCGCCCGCCCCGTCGCCCGGGCAGCCGCGCCCGGCGAGTCCTATGTCCGCATGCTCATCAGCGTGAGCGGGTCGCAGGTCAGCGTGTCCCACGTCGCCGAAGTGCCGGGCCCGCTGGCGGACCCCTCACCCCTGCACGGCGGGCTCGCCTACGAGGTCACCGTCGGGGACCGGGCGATCCGGGTCGGCTCGATCCCCGATCCGGGCGTGCGCCGGTCGTTTGCCAGCGAGGGTGCCCCCGAGCAGTTCCGGGAGCACTTCTTCGTCGAGACGACCGACTACGAGTTCACGGTCCGGGTGCCGAAGCAGGCCATCGCCGCCGCCGACCTGCCCTCGGTGCACGTGGCCGTGCTCCAACTCGACCCGAGCCAGGTGATCCAGCCCGTAGGCGACAAGCCGCTGGCCGCCCAGTTCCCGAACCTGGTCAAGGAGCTCACCCGGCTGCCCGGGATCCAGGCGGCCGCCCTGGCCGAGCCGGTGCGCACGGCGCTGACCGCCACGTTCGGGACCGCCTGAGCGCTCGGCAAGAGGCTCGCGGCCGGAGGTGGGGGACAACAACCGTATAGTCACCGGGGTTCTGTCCCCCACCTCGCGCCGGAGATCGCTCCCCACCGGCTCATAAGGCGGCAACCGTCAGGGCCACCAGCCGATCGACGTCGCCGATGATGTCCACGGCCGTGATCCGTCCTCCCTTGATCTCCATGGTGAGGGCGCCCAGCAGCTTCCCGCCCGGGTCGAGCACCATCCCGGGCTTGCCGTTGACCAGGGCTGCCCGTGCCCACCGGGCGCGGGCCGGGAACTGGGTGGCGCCCCGGACGACAGCCTCGGCGCCTCGCACCACCCTCGGCTCCCCAAACCCGCTCGATCCGGCGTCGGCGGTGAGCACGACATCGGGGTCCAGCAGGCCCAGCAACTCGGTGACATCGCCGCCCCGGGCGGCCGTCAGAAAGGCGTCAACGATGGCCCGGTGCGGGTGGCGGGGCCGGCCAGCATCCATCTCGGCCCCCTGCACCCGCCGCCGCGCCCGGCTCGCCATCTGCCGGGCGGCTGTCGCCGAGCGGCCCAGGATCGGGGCGATCTCGTCGAAGGGCATGGCGAACAGGTCGTGCAGCACGAAGGCGAGGCGCTCGGGCGGCGCCAGGGTGTCGAGCACCACCTGCAGCGCCGCCCCGACGGAGTCGGCCAGGATCGCCTCGGACTCAGGGTCGGCCTCGCCCGCCAAACCAGCAGCCGCCTCCGGGGCCGACTCGAAGAACTCCTCGCGCCGGGACCGCTGGGAGCGCAGCATGTTCAGACACACCCGCGCGGTGATGGTCATCAGCCATGCTCCCAGGTTCTCGACGCCGTCGGCCCCGGCGGCGTTCACTCGGAGCCAGGCCTCCTGGACGGCGTCGTCCGCCTCGGAGGCGGAACCCAGCATCCGGTAGGCAACCCCCCGGAGCCTGCCCCGGTTGGCCTCGAAGGCCTCCGTGAGCCAGTCGGTGTCGGCCATGTCACATCCTCCGCATCCGGCGTGTCCCCTTGTCAGAAGTAGGACACGCCGCAACGGCCCGGCGTGACGCGGGCCCGAGACATACGAGGAGGATCCCATGGCGAGGTTGACGGGAGTGACCGAGGGCAATGCAGGCGTGGTGATGAAGGTGCTGTACCGCTTCATGCGTCGGGGGATGCGGGCCCTGGCCGGGCGGTCCCCGGAGCGGGGGCTTGAGCCGCTGGAAATGTTCGCCGTGCTCCCCCGGCTGCTGCGGGCCTACGGGCGCCTGGAGCAGGCCACGACCAAGCTGGGAGGCACCGACCGGCGGACCCACGCCTTGGCCACACTCAAGGCGGCCACCCTGACCCAGTGCGAGTACTGCATCGACATCGGGTCGGCGATCGCCCGCCGTTGGGGTCTCACCGATGAGGAAATGGTCGCCCTCCCCGTGCACCCGACCAGCGACGTGTTCAGCGCCGTCGACAAGCTGGTCCTGGACTACGCCGCGGGCATGAGCCGGACGCCGGTGCAGGTGCCCGACGAGCTCTTCGCCGCCCTGTGCCAGCACTTCAGCGAGGCGCAGATCGTGGAGCTGACCCACCTGATCGCCCTGGAGAACTACCGGGGCCGGTTCAACCTCGCCCTGGGGATCGGGGCTGCGGGCTTCAGCGAGGGCTTGGTGTGCGCAGTGCCGGTGGGCGCCGGCGGATAGCCGAGCCGCAGGACGATCGAGCCGAAGACCAAGGGTGCTACGGGCACCTCCGCCGGGGTGGGCTGGTCCCGGGTCATAGTTGGCGGCGTGGTACAGCCACTGGATGTCTCACTCCGCCAGGTATCCGAGGACAGAGCATGCGGCGTCCGATTTCTACCAGTGAGGGGCTGCGGCCACGTCCACCGGGTATGGCGGGCCACGGACACCCGTGCCGGCCTCACCCCGGCCTGCCACGAGCTACGTCAGGAGCGGGTCGGTCATGACCTCCACCAGGGCCGGCCCCGGGGTCGCCAGGGCCTCCGCCAGCACGGCGGCGAGGTCCTCGGCCCGTTCGACCCGGCGCCCGTAGGCACCGCAGAGCCGGGCGTAGTCGGCGAAATTCGGGTTGTGCAAGGCGGTCTGCCAGACCTTCCATTCCCCGTCGCGCTGCTCCTTCGAGATCTTGCCCAGCTCGTTGTTGTTCAGCAGCACGTGGGTGATGTCCATGCCGTGCTCCACGGCGGTGGTCACCTCGGCCAGGTACTGGCCGAAGCCCCCGTCACCGCTCACGGAGACCACCGGCCGCCCGGTGCGGGCCGCCCACGCCCCCATCGCCGCCGGGAAGCCGAAGCCGATCGAGCCCAGGTAGCCGGACATGACCACCGACTGGCGCCGGCACTCGAAATACCGGCCGAACGAGTACGTGTTGTTGCCGACGTCGACGCAGACGATGGCGTCTTCGGGGAGGACCTCGGACAGGACGGCGAACAGGGCAGCTGAGTTGACCCCGGCTCCGTTGTCTTTCGCGGCCCGGGCCGCCTTCTCAGCCCGCCATGCCGCCCAGCGCTGGGCCAGTTCGGCGCGCCGGTCCTCCCAGCGGCCCCCGGTAGGCAGCCCCCGGCGGAGCACCGCCGCCGTGGTGGCGATGTCACCCCAGACCGCCTCGTCCACGGGATGGAACTTCGCCAGGGCCATCCGGTCGAAGTCCACCTGGATGATCGGCCGGCTGGTGGTGATGCCGGTGTGGTCCGAGAACGACGCCCCGAACACGATGAGCAGGTCCGACTCGTTCATGAACCAGCTCGCCACCGGCGTGCCGCTGCGGCCGAGCACCCCGGCCCCCAGGGGGTGGGAGTCGGAGATCTGGCCCTTCGCCTTGAAGGTGGTGATCACCGGGGCGCCGAGCGCCTCGGCCAGCGCCACCACCTCGCCCATGGCCCCCCGGGCGCCGTAGCCCACGATGACCACCGGGCGGCGGGCCCGGCGGATGCGGGACAGGGCGCTGGCCACGGCGCCGGGCGAGGGGGCGACGTCGGTCGGCCCGAGGCGCCCCTCGGGGGTACCGGGGCCCTCGGAGCCGGCATCGAGGGTCTGCACCTCGTCGGGGAAGATCAGGTGGGCGACATCGCGCTCCACCACCGCGGTCTTCATCGCCAGGGACGCCAGCTCGGCGTGCCGGCTGCCGGGCAGCACCGTGTGGCTGAAGCGGGCGACGGCGGCGAAGGCCGAGGCGAGGTCGACCTCCTGGAACGTCCCTGGTCCCATGACCTGGGTCTGCACCTGCCCGGTGAGGGCGACGACGGGCGCCCGGTCGAGCTTGGCGTCCCACAGGCCGGTCAGCAGGTTGGTGGCCCCGGGCCCGGCGATCGAGAGGCAGGCCGCCGGCCGGCCGGTCACCTTGGCATAGCCGGCACAGGCAAAGGCCGCCGCCCCCTCGTGGCGGATCCCGATGTAGCGGAGCCGCCCCCGCTCCGCCTGCACCCGGAGGGCCTCGGCCAGGCCGAGGTTGGAGTGGCCCACCATGCCGAAGACAGTGTCGATCCCCCAGTTGACGAGCGTCTCGACCACCACGTGGCTCACCGTCCACGCCGGGTGCTTCGGCTTGGGGGCCAGCACCTCCACCACCCCGTCCCGCTCCCGGACCTGCAGGGTCACGGCGCGCAGCTCGTTGCCCACCCCTGCCCCGGTGGCGGGGGCGAAGTCGTAGCCGTGCCACGGGCACCGCAGCGCCCCGGCGCACAGCAGGCCCTCGCCCAGCGGCCCCCCCTGGTGCGGGCAGCGCCCCTCGAGGGCGTACCAGGCACCCCCGGTGTGCACCAGGGCCACCGGGACCTCGCCCACCGACACCGCCCGCACCGCGCCGTCAGGCACATCGCCGGCCTGCGCCACCGGTAGCCATTCCTCGGTCATGTCGCCGGCCGCCCGGGCAGCCGCCGCGATCGTGGCCCCCTCGTCGTCCCGGAAACCGGCGTACCAGTGGCTCCCGTCGCAGAACGGCTTGTTGCGGGAGTGGCCGCACCGGCACAGGGTGAAATGCTCCCGGCTGGCGCCCTCCCCGAAGACGACGCCCTCGAGGGTCACGCCGCCTCTGATCCGGTACGGGCCGTTGTGGGTGATCTCGATGCGCGGCCCGCCGGGACCGGGGCCGGGGGCGAGGCTCCCGCCGGGCGCGGGCACAACGTTCAGCGCCCCGGACGGGCAGCGGCGCACGGTGTCGACGATCTCGCTCCCCGGGGCTGCGGCGGGATCGATCCACGGCTCCGCACCGGTGCGCCACACCGCCGGCAGCCCCCGGGTGCAGAACCCGGCGTGCGAGCAGAGCCCCCGGTTGTCCACGATGGTGACCTCGGGGCCGGCGTAGGTGTCCAGGTGGTCGGGGACCCGGTCGTCGCCCTTGCCGTCGGTCCACCCCACCCGCTTGTGGGTGGAATCGCAGTACGGCTTGGTCGATGAGTTGCCGCAGCGGCACAGGCGCATGCTCGTACGCACCCGGATCGCCTCCCCCCGGGAGTTGCGGAACTCCTTCAGACCCTCGACGATGAGCGGCCCGTCCTTCTCCAGGCGGATGACGGGCCCGCGGTCAGCGCGGTCAGCGCGGTCAGCGCGGTCAGCGGCGTCGTCGGTCACGGTCGATCTCTCCTCCTGGCACCAGTCTCAGGCCGAGATCCTCGCGTTACGGCGGGCCGCCAGCCACTTGCCCGAACGGGCGACCGCCGCTGCCCCGAAGGTCGCCCGATCGCGCCTTGAAGGGCACAGCCGCCAGCAGCAAGATGGCGCCGAGATGCGTCAGCGAGTGTTGTCAGGGCCGATCCCATCGCGCGGGACCCACGGCGCCCGCGGGGCCCGGGCCTCCTGGGGAGCACCGGAGCCACGGGTGCTCCAGCTGCAACGGGCGGCGGGCAACCGTGCCACCGGGACGCTCCTCGGGAGCCTCCGGGTGCAGCGACAGAAATTCGGATCGCAAGAGGCGGCGGCGGACTGGCTCGAGGGTCAGGAGGAGCCCGGGCCCAAGGAGCACCCGCAGGTGTACGCCAGGCGCGTCCTGGCGGGATCGGTGTACGGGGCGCCACCCGGAGACTTCAACGCCAATGTGCGGCTGGTCCAGGCCGTGCTGCGGGCACGGAAGGATGAAGGCAAGAAGAAGCCGGTGATCCCGCCCAGGCAGGAGCGGGCCACCTCCGATGTCATGGACCACATCATGAACGGCGAGATCCGCGAGGGAGGGGCTCCGAAGGGATTCCATTCAGTGAATGGTGACCGGCCCCTGGTCGAGAAGACCCCCGGAACGCAGGGGGCCACCGACGACCTCGGCTGCTACCACTCCGGGGTCCGGTCGATCGACGGGCAGATTGCGAAACCGAAGGGCTCCAGTTTCTTCCCGGATACCTGGGACGCCGATCGCATCAAGGCGGCCATCGACGGCGCCAATCCGAGCGGGCGGCATTTTGAGACCAGGGAAGGGATCAAGCTGCTCTTCAACGATGCCAGCTTCTTCCCGGACAAGGACTGAGACGAGTAGCACACGACGGGTCCCTACACGATCGCGCTGGACGGGGCAGGCGCAAGATGGCAGGCTCGGGGCGATGTGGCTGATCTGACCTCGGGAGGACGGCCGGCGACGGCCGGGGCGGGTCGGCCGGTCCGCAGCCCGCATCGGCCACGGAGGTGAGCATGGCAGCCACGAGCAGCACCGACGTCTCCCAGGTCCACTCGATGAAGGTGGGCGAGGTCGCCACCGTCAACGTCGACGGCCATCCCGAGCGCACCGACTCCCCGGAGTTCCTGCACGCCAAGGCAGCCGCCCACAAGATCATCACCACGCTGCCCGACCTCTTCCAGGGTCCGGGTGACTACCAGATGCACCACGGCGGCTCGCTGTGGCTGCACGACGGCAAAGGGTGGTTGCTGGTCCTCAACGAGGCGGGCATCGAGTGGTCCAGCCAGTTCTGCGCCGACCCCGCCAAGATCGAGGTGCTCCGCCAAAATGCCGAACGCATCTACGCTGGCTTCCCCGAGTCTGAGAAGCAGCTGAGCGCCCTCGGCTACCCGGGCACCGGCCTCCTGCACACCCCGATCACCGACGCCACGGGCGTCGCGAAATGGACCGACTCGATCTTCAACTCCTGCGTGCCGCTCAACCAGCACTTCCACATCGGCTTCGCCAAGAGCGGGACGATCGGCGAGCACAACGACCCCAAGCCCATCACCGACATCCAGCACTTCAAGGTGGACAGTTTCCAGCTCTTGGTCATGGACCCAGCCACCGGCGCCCATGCCGCCGTGGTGCCGGTCGGGCCGCCCGGATCCGGGCAGTCCGAGGTCCAGGTGGTCCACACATCGGAGAAGCACCCCCTGGCGGGCGAGCTCGCCAAGGCCCAGACTGCGGACCGGCGCCTGATCCTGCCGGCCGATCACCCCATCGCCAAGGCCGCCTTCGTCAACCAGACCTGAACCGCCGGGGGGCCGCAGCGCGACGCTCGGGCCCAGCGCTACGGCTTCACGAAGCGAATCTCCAGCAGCGAGAAGGTGCCGAAGGCCGCCAGGCCCACGGCGACGCCGAACAACCACAACGGTCCGTAGGGCTGGTGCACCAGCGTGCGCAGGGCGCCGTCGATCCCCTTGGCGTGGCCGGGGTCGAAGGTCACCGCCGAGTCGAGGACGAAGTAGCCGAGCGCCCCGGCGACCAGGCCCCGGGCCGCCATGCCGACCACCCCCGCCCAGTCAACCGCCCGCCGCCACCCGGGCGAGGCGCTGGCGAGGTCAATCTCCCCGCCGTAGGCGCGCACCACGCCCTGCCGGGCGAGGAGGATGCCGCCGACGATGAGCCCCAGCCCCACCGCCCCGACGAGGAGCCTGCCGCCGGGATGGAGCATCACCCTGCCGGTGACGTCGACGACCTCCTTGTTCTCCGATCGGAGGTGGAACGATGCCACCACGGCGAGCGCCGACCCTGACAGGACGAGGTAGATGATGCATTTCGCCCCCGCAGCCACCCGCCGCACGCGCCCGCGCATCTCCCGGGTGGCGTTGAAGCCCTCCCAGACCGCCAGGCAGCCGTAGCCTGCGGCCACCGCCAGCAACAGAACCCGGCCGAGCGGCTGGCGGGCGATGGCCTCGAAGACGCCCCGCTGGTCGGCTGCCGTCCCGGTCTGGCCTGCGGCGATCTTCACCGCGACCAGGGCGAGGAGGAGGTAGACGAGCCCCCGGCTGGCGAGGCCGAACCGGGCCAGGTTCTTCAGGACCCGGTCGCTGGGGGGCACGGCGGGGGGACCCTACCTTCCGGCGGCTACGGCCGGCGAGGAGGCGGGGCTCCCCGAGCAGGCGCTCAGCCCTGCACGATGTACAGCGTGTTGCCCTCCGAGTCCCGGAAGGTGAACATCGGCGGCACGCCGGCGCCGAAGTTCATGACGTCGTCCAGGTCGGCCCCCGCCGCCTTCAGCTGGGCGTGGGTGGCTCCGGCGTCCGGCGTGAACAGCCGGATCGCGGTGTCCACCCCGACCGGGGCGCCGGGGGGCGTGGGCAGGATGGCGATGGTGGTGGCGCTGCCCGGGGGTGCCACCTCGATCCATCGCAGGCCGCCGCCGAAGGGCATGTCCCGGATCTTCTCGAATCCCAGCGTCCCTTCGTAGTACGCCAGGGCCCGGCCCTGGTCGGCGGTAGGCACGCCGACATTGCCGACGCGGGTGATGCCGGTCATGGTCTCGCTCATCGCTGCCCTCCTCGGTCGGTACGGTCACCGGGTATGACCGGGGCAGCCGGCAAAACTCATCGGACGCGCCGCGAGCCCGCGACGAGCCGCGAGCTCACGAGGTGATGCGGGGAAGGGCGCGCGGCCCAGGTGCCTCAGGTTTCCTCGCCCTCGCCGAGCACCCGTCCGCTTCCCGGCTCCACCGGCGGGGCATCCAACCCCAGTGACTGGGTCCCCAGGACCTCACCGGCCCAGCTGAGGCGGTCGAGACGGAGCGGCTCGGCCTCCTTCAGTACCTCTTCGGAGGCAGTCATCGCCGCCATGTCGTCCACGTGCACGGCGAGCACCACGGCCGGGGCGACGTCCGACTCGGGCGCCCACTGGGGAGGTGCCGCCGACGCCCGACGCCGCGGGCCGACGAATCCACCGACCATGGCCCCGGCGACGCCCAGGGCAGCAGCGCAGATGATGACCGTGGCCCACAGGCCCACCGCCGAGCCGGAGTGGCCGCTGCCCAGGAACAGCAGCGCGCCCACGATGAGTCCTACGATCGCTCCGACGACGACGCCGGCGACGGCGCCGACGCCCGCCCCCTTGGTCATCGGGCCGGTAGCCACCAGAGGACCGCCCACGGCCGCCCCCTCAAGCTCGTCCCGCATCCGGGCCTCATCCACCCCCGGACGCTCCCGGAGGGTCTCGATGCTGTAGCTATTCGGATCAAGACCGCGCAGGCGGAGCGCCCCGGCCGCGCGCCGGGCGGCCGCCATGTCAGCGAACGTGGCCAGCAGGTTGTACTCGTGCCGGGATCCATGTGCCTCGGTTGCCATTGGTGCCTCCTTCCTCGAGCCTTACACCGGCTGCACGCTGCCGGCAATCCGCCCGGCAACGCTGGAGGGCTCGTCACTCCCGTGCTTCAGGATCTGCTCCTCGCCCCGGGGGACGCCCGCGACGTGGGCCGGCCCGACGCCTTCGTCGTTGACGAGACCGGCGGCGGCCTTCTTGCCCCACGGGCGGAACACCGCCAGCAACCCCCCTACGATGGCAAGAATGCCTAGGAATGACAGTTTCCAGGACATGAGACTGCTCCTTTCTTTCCGACTTCCCGCCCCCAAGTGAGGCCCATTTGGGGCCCTGTAGTAGCCCTACCCACTGACCGCAGAAATCACGCAGCTCTCCCGCATGGAGGAGATGCCGGCTCGCCTGGACACGGCCGGGGACCAGCGCCGACGTGCCACGGCGTGACCGCCGGGGGACGATCGCGGTCGCCGCCGAGATCAACGCGGGCGGCGGCCAGAGGCTCTGCGGGCCCGCCTCGCCCAGCTCGAGGCCCTGTGCCGCGGCCGGGGAGGTCCTCCTCAAGCTCACTCCTCAAGCTCACCCTCCCCGGGTTCGGGGTGGTCCTGCCCGACTTGGCCCGTCCCGAATTGACCCGTTTAGGGACTCGGGAAGCGGGTACCTCGCCAGCATCGTGGTTGACGGTTTCTTACGGAGGAACCGCCGCCGGCCACTGCACCGCCCCCTGGACTCGCTGGCCCACGTCGGCCCTCTAGTCGCCGTCGCGGTGTTGGGAACGGCGTGCGCCAGCGAGGCGAACTCGCCGTCAATGCTCCGCGCCGACGGCCTCGGGGCGCTGGATATCGAGCGCTTCTGGTGGATCCTCTTCGGGATCTCCGCCGCCGTCTTCGCCATTGTCCTGGGGCTCATGATGGTGGCGCTCGCCCGCCGCCACCGGCCCGTCCCGGCTGACGAAGCCGCCGGGAAGCACCCGGAGGACGAACCTGCCTGGGGAGGGTCGTTCATCCTCTTCTCCGGCGTCGTCGTGCCGGCGATCATCCTGGCCGGCACCTTCGGCCTGACCTTGCACGAGATGAACGTCCTCTCCTCGCCCGGCCACCACGCGGCGATGACCATCACGGTGACCGGGCACGACTGGTGGTGGGAGGCCCGCTACCCGGGTGGGGCCATCACCGCCAACGAGATCCACATCCCCACCGGCGAGGTCGTCCGGGTGCGCCTGCTGACTGCCGATGTCATCCACAGCTTCTGGGTGCCGCAGCTGCAGACCAAGACCGACATGATCCCCGGCCGCACCAACGAAACCTGGCTCGAGACCGGCCAGCCCGGGCGCTACCGCGGCCAGTGCGCCCAGTTCTGCGGCCTGCAGCACGCCCACATGATCTTCTACGTGGTGGCGGACCCCCCGGACACCTTCGCCACCTGGCTGGCCGGTCAGGCGCAGCCCGCCCCCCCGCCCACCGGGGCGCTGGCGACCGCGGGCGAGCAGATCTTCACCACCCAGACCTGTGCCGGGTGCCACGCCATCCGGGGGACCTCGGCGGCGGCAAGGATCGGCCCCGACCTGACCCACATTGCCTCCCGCCAGACGATCGGAGCCGGGGTGCTCGACAACACCGCGGGGAATCTCGCCGCCTGGATCACCGACCCGCAGCACGCCAAGCCGGGCGCCGACATGCCGCCCACCGACCTCACCCCCGACCAGGTCCAGGCCCTCGTGGCCTACCTGCAAACCCTCAACTAGCGAGGCAACAGCAATGGCCACGGTCCACGACGCCACCTCGTCCTCCTCGCCCTCCCTCGAGGAGATGTGGGGCGAGCCCCAGGGCCTGGGGTCGTGGCTGAGCACGGTGGACCACAAGCGCATCGGCATGAAGTACCTGGTGACCGCCATGGTCTTCCTGGTGGCCGGAGGGGTCGAGTCGCTGATCATGCGGGCGCAGCTGGCCCAGCCCAACCTGCATCTCATCAGCCCCGAGGTCTACAACCAGCTCTTCACCATGCACGGGGTGACAATGATGTTCCTGTTCGCCACCCCAGTGCTCTCGGGCTTCGGCAACTACCTGGTCCCGCTGATGATCGGAGCCCGGGACATGGCTTTCCCCCGGCTGAACGCCTTCGGGTATTGGGTGTTCCTGGCCTCGGGAATCTTCCTGTACTCGGCGTTCCTGACCGGCCACGTGCCCGACGCCGGCTGGTTCAACTACGTACCCCTCTCCGGGCCCCGTTTCGCCCCCGGGATCAACATCGACTTCTACGCGCTGGGCCTCATCTTCGTGGCGATCTCCACCACCGCCGGGGCCATCAACTTCATCGTGACCATCCTGAAGATGCGCGCCCCCGGGATGTCGATCAACCGCATTCCGATCTTCGTCTGGGGCGAGCTGGCGATGTCGTTCTCCATCGTCTTCGCCCTGCCGACCCTGACCGTGGCCTGCGTGCTCCTGGAGCTGGAGCGAAAATTCGGCTTCCATTTCTTCGACGCCGGTCACGGCGGTGATCCGTTGCTGTGGCAGCACCTGTTCTGGATCTTCGGCCACCCCGAGGTGTACATCATCATCCTGCCGGCGCTCGGGATGGTCTCCGCCCTGATTCCCACGTTCACCGGCCGGCGCATGGTGGGCTACATCTGGATCGTCATCGCCGAGATGGCCACCGCCCTCATCGGCTTCGGCGTGTGGACCCACCACATGTTCACCACCGGCCTGCCCCAGGTGGCGATCTCCTTCGTGGCGCTCTCCAGCTTCTTCATCGCCATCCCCAGCGGGGTGCAGATCTTCGCCTGGATCGCCACGCTGATCGCCGGACGACCGCGCCTGAAGACGCCGATGCTGTTCGTGCTGGGCTTCTTGCTGGTCTTCGTGATCGGCGGCCTGTCGGGCGTGATGTTTGCTGCCGTGCCCTTCGACCAGCAGGTGCACGACTCCTATTTCGTCATCGCCCACTTCCACTACGTGATGGTGGGGGGCCTGCTCTTCCCGCTGTTCGGCGCCCTCTACTACTGGCTCCCCAAGATGACCGGCCGGATGATGGGCGAGGGTCTCGGCAAGTGGAGCTTCTGGACGATGTTCGCCGGCTTCAATGTGTGCTTCTTCCCGATGCACGTCATGGGCATCCTCGGCCAGCCCCGGCGCACGTACACCTACCAGGCCGGGCTGGGCTGGACCGGCCCGAACCTCATCTCCACCATCGGGGCCTTCCTGCTGGGCCTGGGAATTGCCCTGACGTTCTGGAACTGGGTCTGGAGCCGGTGGCACGGGGCGCCGGCCGGCAACGACCCCTGGGGCGGCGACACGCTGGAGTGGGCCACGACCTCGCCCCCACCGGAGTACAACTTCGAGACCATCCCCACCGTCGCCAGCCTCGAGCCGACCTGGGACCAACCCAACCTCCGGGACGGCGCCCAGCCCCCCGAGGCCGGGGGCCGGCCGCTGCTGGGGGGCCACCTCACCCTGTCCACCTCCCTGCTGGACGGCACCCCGCGCGCCGTGGTCTTCATGCCCCACGCCACCCTCGCTCCGGTCATCGCCAGCCTGGGGCTGCTGGTGGGCTTCTGGGGCGTGGTCTTCGGCGCCTGGCTGCTGGCCGGGGTGGGGGCGACAGTGTTCGCCGGCGGGATGATCGACTGGTTCTGGCCCCGGCACCAGACCCAGGAGACCTGATCCATGGCCATCACGCACGCCACCAGCGATGTCCCCGAGGTCGACCCCCTCGTACCCACCGGTGCCCCGGGCGAGTTGCTGCCCGGCTACGCCAGCGGGCCGGACTCCTTCGGGTTCTGGGGGATGTTGGGCCTGATCACCACCGAGGCCCTGCTGTTCTCCTCGCTGATCGCCAGCTACTTCTACCTGCGCTTCCGGGCCGGGCCGCACCACTGGCCCCCGGCGGGCATCGCCCCGCCCGAGCTCACCCTGCCCCTCATCATGACCGCCATCCTGTGGTCCTCCAGCATCCCGGTCCACCTGGCGGACCATGCCATCCGGCGGGGCAGCCAGCGCGGCCTACGCCTGGGCCTTCTGGGCGGGTTCCTGCTGGGAGCCACGTTCCTCGGCCTCCAGCTCATCGTCGAGTACCCCAAGACCCTGGACCTGTTCACACCCCGCACCAACGCCTACGGTTCGCTGTTCTTCACCCTGACCGGCTTCCACGGGTTCCACGTCCTCGTCGGGCTGGCGATCAGCGTCTTCGTCCAGATCCGGGCGTGGCAGGGCGCCTTCGACCGGCACCGCCACCTGATGGTGCGCAACTTCGCCATGTACTGGCACTTCGTCGACGCCGTGTGGGCGCTGATCCTGTGCACCGTCTACCTCTCCCCCCGCCTGTGAGCCAGTCCCTATGAGCCAGTCCCTATGAGCCAGACCCTCGACACCCAGGTGCTCAACGAGCCCAGGCGCTCGCTCGTCGCCCAGTGGATCGCGGTGCTCGCCCCGCCCGGGGCGTGGGCCGCTGAGTTCCTGCTGAACTACAACCTGGCCGACAGCCTGGGCTGCAGCCCCTCCGCCATCCGCTTCCTCGGGATGGATGGCGGCGTCAAGATCGCCAGCGCCGCGGTGACCGGGGTCGCCGTCCTGGTGTGCCTCCTCACGGGTGCCCTGTCCCTGGCCGCCTACCGGCGCTTCCGCGCCGAGGACCACACCACGGGCCAGCGCGCCCGGTGGATGGCGCTGGCCGGGGTCATGGTCGCCGTGCTGTTCCTCATCATCATCCTGGCCAGCTTCCTGCCCATCGCCATCCTCGACCCGCCGTGCGCCCCCTCAATGTGATGGCCAGGACGTGATGGCGGGCGTTGTGGCGGTCCCGCCCGCCGGCCTCTGGGGAGCCTGGAGCTTCGACCCCGCCGTCGTGGGCGGCCTGGTCCTGGCGGCCGTGGCGTACGAACGGGGATGGACTGCGCTGCGCCGCCTCGCCCGGCCCCCGGTGACCGGGCGCCACGCCGCTGCCTTCGGCGCCGGGCTCGGGCTGCTGGTGGTCGCCCTGGTCTCGCCGCTCGACGGGCTGGACGCCACCCTGCTCTCCGCCCACATGGCGCAGCACCTGATCCTGCTGGTGGCCGCCCCCCCGCTGCTCCTCGCCGGGCGCCCCGGCCTGGTCCTCCCCCGCGGCCTGCCGCTGACCGGCCGCCGGCGCCTGGTCGTCCTGTCCCGCCGCCTCCACGGCCCCGCCCGCTGGGCGCGGAACCCGCTGGTGGTCCTCGTCCTGGTCACGGCCACGATGTGGGGCTGGCACCTGCCGGGCGTGTACGACGCCGCCCTCGCCCACCCTGGTCTCCATGCCGCCGAGCACGCCGCCTTCCTCGGCACCGCCCTGCTCTTCTGGCGGCTGGTGGTGGACCCGGCCCCCAGGCGCAAGCTGGGCTACGCCCCGGCGATGCTCCTCACCTTCGGCGTGATGCTGCAGGGCGCCGCCCTGGGAGCGGCGATTGCCCTCTCGCCGGCGGTGCTCTACCCGGCGTACGGCGCCGGGGCGGCCATGTGGCACGTGTCGGCGCTGGGCGACCAGCAACTCGCCGGGGCGCTCATGTGGGTGCCGCCGGGCGGCCTGTACCTGATCACCATCGTGGCCCTGGCCAGCCGCTGGTTCGCCGACGTCGAGCGCCGCATGCGCCACCGGGAGGCCCGCCTCGCCCCGGCCCAGGCGCCATGAGGGGCCGCCGGGCGGCCCTCGCCGCGCTCTTTGCCCTGCTCGTGCTCGGTGCCACCGGCTGCTCGGCGCTGCACGCCCGGGAGACCGTGCCCTACCGGCCGCCGGGCGGCATCGTGCCCGACGTCTCCAACCCGCCCAACGGCTTCGTCATCTACCAGCGGGACTGCGGCTGGTGCCACGGCAGCCAGGGCGAGGGCACCGGGAACGGCCCGCCGCTCACCGGCGGGACCAACTCGCCCGCCCTGACCGACCTCATGCTGTCGACCGGGCGCATGCCGATCGCCTCCCCCGCCCAGAAGAACGCCCTCCACCAGCCGGCGCAGTACACCGAGGCACAGGTCGCCGCCATCGTGGCCGAGGTGGCCACGTTCAACGCCTCGGCCAGCGAGACCGCCATCCCGGCGGTGGATGCCCCCGCCGGCAACCTGGCAGCGGGAAAGACCGCCTACGAGGCCAACTGCGCCGCCTGCCACTCCGCCACCGGGGCCGGCGGCGTCCTGGCCACCGGCAAGGACGCGGTCATCAACGGCTACGTCGTGAGCCGGCGCGGCCTGGTGGCTCCGCCGCTCCTGCAGTCAACAGCCACCCAGATCGCCGAGGCTATCCGTACCGGCCCCCCGGGGATGCCGGACTTCGGCCCCTCACAGCTCTCCGACGCCCAGGTCAACGCCATCGCCCACTACATCGAGTTCCTCCAGAAGGCCCCCGACCCCGGCGGTCTCAACCTCGGCCGGATCGGCCCGGTGGCGGAGGGGGCGGCCGGTTGGGTGCTGGGGCTGGGCGTGCTCCTCCTGCTGGTGCGCTGGATCGGGACGAGCGGCCGCGAGCGCTCCGGGGGCCACGGAGGGGGCCAGAGTGGGAGCCACGGAGGGGGGGACGGTGAATAAGACCCGGGCCATCGCGCTGGCCTTCACCCTCAGCGCCCTCTCGTCGCTCAGCCTGGCGGTGGTATACGTGAAGGGCGGCGAGGCCCAGCTGGAGGGGGCGCTGCTCGGGGTGGCACTCGGCGGCGTCTCCGTCGGCCTGATCCTGTGGGCAAAACGCCTGATGCCCCACGGCCCCGATACCCAGGCCCGGGCGGTGACGCCCCCGCAAGCCGCCGAACGGCCGGAGGCTGCCGAGGCCTTCGAGGAGGGGGCCGGGCGCATCGGCCGGCGCCGGTTCCTCGGCCGCATGCTGGCGGTGGCCATCGGGGCGTTCGGGGTGGCCGCGGTCGTGCCCATCCGCTCGCTCGGCGGGCGCCCCGACGGCCTGCTCTCCCACACCTCGTGGCGCCGGGGGTCGCGGGCGGTCACGGACGACGGCAACCCGGTCCTGGCCGCCGACCTGCCGGTCAACACCGTCCTCACGGTGTATCCCGAGGGCGCCCCCGGCTCGGCCGACTCCCAGACCCTGCTCATCCGCCTGCCGGCGGGCGACTACCACCCCCTCCCGGGCCGGGCGGACTGGGCGCCGGGCGACATCGTGGGCTTCTCCAAGGTGTGCACCCACGCCGGGTGCCCGGTGGGCCTCTACCGGGCCGACTCCCAGGAGCTGTACTGCCCCTGCCACCAGTCGATCTTCGAGGTGCTCGAGGCGTGCCGGCCCTCGGCGGGGCCCGCCACCCGGCCGCTGCCCCAGCTCCCGCTGGCGGTGGACGCCGACGGCTACGTCATCGCTCAGGGCGACTTCCCGGAGCCCATCGGCCCGGGCTTCTGGACCAGGGAACACAAGTGATCCGGCGCCTGGTCTCCTGGCTGGACGACCGCCTGGGCGGGTCGAGCTTCGCCGCCGAGGCGCTGAACAAGGTCTTCCCGGACCACTGGGCGTTCCTGCTGGGCGAGATCGCCCTCTACTGCTTCACCGTCCTGGTGCTCACCGGGACCTTCCTCACCTTCTTCTTCACGGCGAGCACCGCCCCCACTGTCTACCGGGGGGCCTACGCCCCGCTGAACGGTGCCCACGTTTCCAGCGCCTACGCCTCCGTGGTGCGTCTCAGCTTCGATGTGCGGGCGGGCCTCGTGATGCGCCAGATCCACCACTGGACGGCGGTGGTCTTCGTGGCCGCCATCGTGGCGCACCTGTGCCGCATCTTCTTCACCGGCGCGTTCCGCCGGCCCCGGGAGATCAACTGGGTGATCGGCGTCGTGCTGCTGATCCTGGCGATCTTCAACGGCTTCACCGGCTACTCGCTGCCCGACGACCTTCTCTCGGGCACCGGCCTGCGGATCGCCTACTCGATCGCCATCTCCATCCCGGTCATCGGGACCTGGATCGCCTTCCTGCTCTTCGGCGGCCCCTACGGCTCGCCCGGGATCATCGGGCGGCTCTTCGTCATCCACATCCTGTTCATCCCGGCCCTCATCGGCGCTTTGCTGGGCGCCCACCTGGGCATCGTGTGGCGCCAGAAGCACAGCCAGTTCCCCGGGCCTGGGCGCCTGGAGGGCAACGTGGTGGGCGAGAAGCTCTGGCCCACGTACGCCGCGAAGTCCATGGGACTGTTCTTCGGGGTGGCCGCCGTCGTCTCCGCTCTGGGCGGCCTCCTGCAGATCAACCCGGTGTGGCAGTACGGCCCCTACGTCGTCTCGCAGGTCAGCTCCCCGGCCCAGCCCGACTGGTACCTCGGCTGGCTGGAAGGGGCGCTGCGCATCTTCCCGGCCTGGGAGACCCGGGTCTTCGGCTTCGAGATCCCCAACGCTTTCTTCCCGGCGGTCCTGCTGCCCGGCATCACCTTCACCCTCCTGTTCGCTTGGCCGTTCATCGAGTCCTGGGCCACCGGCGACCACCTCCCCCACCACCTGCTCGACCGGCCCCGGGACCGGCCCGTCCGCACCGCGCTCGGCCTGGCGACGCTGACCTTCTACACGGTGCTCCTGGCGGCGGGCTCCAACGACCTGCTGGCCAAGTGGTTCCAGGCCCCGGTGGAGGTCATCACCTGGACCTTCCGGGTGCTGGTCATCGTCCTGCCGCTGGTGGTGGGCTTTGTGGTCTACCGCCTGATGAAGGCCCTGAAGGCCAGCGGCGCCGCCCGGCTCAGCCGGATGCCGGCCCGGGCGCTCTCCGACCCGGCGGCAGTGCGCGCCCGGTTGGCGGCGCACGCCCCCGCAGCCGCGGCCGCCACCGCCGACGGGGCGCTCGACGCCCGCCGCATCGCCCGCTGGGTGGCGGTGGGCGCCGGCATGGGCGCCCTGGTGGGGGGCATCGAGCGGCTGCTGCACCGGCGCCCCCCCGAGGAGTGACACCGTTTCGCCTGCCACCCCCCGGGTAGACCGGGGAGACGACTGACGGCAGAGCCAGGGGAGCACGCGGTGGCGACCACGAAGCGGCGCACGGCGGAGGGCCCGCCCCCCGGCGAGCGGAGGAGCCGCGCCAGCACAGGCGGCCCCGAGAAGGAACCCGAGGAGCCCGAGGAGCGCGAGAAGGAGGGGGAGGAGGAGCCCCAGCTCAACAGCGCCTTTGAGCGCACCATCACCGAGGGCACCCACCGCCTCACCCGCACCTGGCCCGGCCTCCTGGCCACCGGGGCGGTGGGCGGCATCGACGTCAGCGCCGGCCTGTTGGGGCTCCTGCTCGTCGAGCAGGCAACCGGCAACGCCCTCCTGGCCGCCCTGGCCTTCGGCATCGGCTTCGTGGCGCTCACCCTGGCGGGCAGCGAGCTGTTCACCGAGAACTTCCTGGTGCCCATCGTGGCGGTGGCCGCCGGGCGGTCCAACCTGCGGTCCCTGGCCCGGCTGTGGTTCGGCACTGCCGCCACCAACCTGCTGGCCGGCTGGGTGATGGCCTGGATCATCGTGACCGCCGAGCCGAAGCTCAAGCCCACCGCCATCAAGGTGGCCGAGGTCTACCCGAAGCTGGGCATCGGCCTGCACTCGTTCGCCCTGGCCGTCCTGGGCGGGGTCGTCATCACCCTGATGACGTGGATGGAACGCTCCACGGTCTCGGTGCCGGGCAAGATCGTCGCCGCCATGAGCGCCGCCTTCCTCCTCGCCGCCGGTGCCCTGGACCACGCCATCATCGTGTCGCTGGAGATGTTCGCCGCCCTGCACGCCGGCGCCCCCTTCGGCTACCTGGTGTGGTTCAAGGTGATGCTCTGGGCGGCGTTCTGCAACATGCTGGGCGGCGTAGGCCTGGTGACCGTCCTGCGCCTGGTGCAGGTGGGCCGGCGCAAGATCCAGGAGGAGGAGGACAAAGCCGCCGCCGGCGAGCCCGTCTAGGCGACGCCCGGGCCGTGGAGTTCTGGGATGCTCCTATAGAGAGTCAAGCCGCGGCGGCGACCGGGTGGACGGACTTGGGGAGCAGCGCTGCGTTGGCCTGGCGGTCCCCACCCCGGTTCAGGCGGCGGCGGAACACCTTGCCGCTGGAGGCCTCGAGGGGGCCGCGCCGCACAGCTTTGGCGAAGCTGGCCTCCGGGCCCGGAATTTTTCGGGTCAGATGCCAACCGGGCCGCCGCCCCCATCATTCGGGGGACTTTTGTCCCACTGGCCGGGACGAATGCCCCCGACTTCAGCCGAGGGGCCGCCGGCGAGCCCGTCTAGGCGACGCCCAGGCTTAGGCGACGATCCGCACCGGCGTCCCCAGGATGAAGTGGGTCAGGATCTGGTTCATCTCGGCGGTGGCCACCCGCACGCAGCCGTTGGAGACCTGCTCGCCCATCACGCTGGCGTCGGTCCAGCCGTGCAGGCCCACCCGGGCGCCGATGAAGCCGGGCACCGGCTGCACGGTGAAACCGGACAGGGCGAAGATGCCCGGGGTGTAGGGGGCCGAGCTCACCGCCTGGCTGCCCCAGATGTAGAACAGCCCCAGCGGCGTGGGCGTCGAGGGGCGCCCCACCGCCACCCGGAAGCTCTGCACCAGCTGGCCCTTCGAGTAGTGGTAGAGGGCGAAGCGCGACACCGACACCAGCAGGTAGTCGTCGGTGGAGGCGGTTTGCACCGCGGTGGCCGGCACCCAGCCCGTGGACCCGTTCGGCTTCACGGGAAGCACCACCTGGAACCAGCCCGGCTGCTGCTGAGTGACCAGGAAGGCGGCGGGCTGCTGGATGGTGTTCTGCCCCGGCAGCTGCATCGAGGGCCTGGCGGTGTCGGGGGCGCTGTAGACCTGTAGGGGCGCCGGGCCGTTGACGTACACGATGGTGGAACTGGAGAGCACGTCGCTGGCCGGCGGCGGCGGGACGGGCGCCGGGGGTGCGGCGGGACCGCCGGGCACGACCGGGGCGGCCGTCGAGGTCGCCGGGGCGGGTGATGCCGCTGGTGGGGCTGACGGCGAGGGGCCAGGGCTGGGCGACGGTGAGGGGCTTGCGCCCGCGGCGGTGACGTGGTGGATCGCGGGCTTGTGACCGGTCACCCCTTCGGTCTGCCAGCCGACCAGGCCCCCGAGGACGATGACGATACCCAGCGCCGCCAGCTTCGTGAACCAGGGCCACCGCTGGAGCAGGGAAGCTGCCTTGCGCATCGCACCGGTACGTTACCGCATCCTGCAAGCAGTGTTACCCGAATCCGCCGAACCCCCGCGTCAGCCCCGGCGCCGACTCGCGCGCGCGCTCGGCCCCGATCCCCCGCAGCAGCTCGCTCACGGTGCGCCCGGGTAGCTCCGGGCTGAGCGGCTCCCCGCTGATCAGCATCCGGAAAAACAACGGGCCGACCAACAGGTCGGCCACGAATTCGGGGTCCAGGTCGGCACGGAGCTCGCCCGAGGCGACGCCCTGGCGCAGGAGGGCGCACATGGCCGCCCGGTTCGGCTTCACGAGGCGCTCCCGGACGGTCTCCGCCAACTCGGCGTTGTGGGGCATCTCCACCGCCAGCCCGCTCACGATCTTCGCCACCTGCGAGCAGGACAGGGCACTCAGCATGCGCTCCAACCCGCACACCACGGGCTCGAAGCCGTCGCACGCGGCCTCCACCGGGCAGTCCTTCCCGGCGCAGCACACCGCCTCCACCACCATGTCCGCCTTGGAGGGCCACCGCCGGTAGATGGTGGTCTTCGCCACTCCGGCCCGGGCGGCCACCCCTTCGATGGTGACCTCCCGGTACCCGCGTTCGATCAGCAGCTCGACGATGGCGTCCATGATCGCCCGGTCGGCCACCGCGCTGCGGGGCCGACCGGGAGACCGTGCACTCTGTTCCGTAGCGAGAGTTTCCACTGGTAATACCCTATTACTCGGCCGCACCGACCGGGCGGATGGCCGCCTCAGCCTCCTCGACCACCTCCACCGCCTCGGCACCGAGCAGCGCCTCCGCGGCCTCATCCTCAATCCCCTGGACCGGCTCGCCCGCCGAGGGCACCTCGTCCCGGGGCCGGTTCGGCAGGAACAGCGCCGAGACGACGCCACCGGCGACCGCCACCAGGGCGGCCACCTTGAGGGTGGAGTCCATGGCCGAGATGAACGTGGCGTTGGCGGTGAGGATCAGGGCGTGCCCGGCGGCGCCCCCGAGGGTGTTGCCCACCCCGATGGCGCCCCCCACCGAGCTCTTGGCGGCGGCGAGCGCCGCCGCCCCGCCCGGGTGCCCGGCGAACAGGCCGCCGACCGCCTTGACGATGGCGGGGCCGTACTTCGAGGTGAGCACGCTGCCCAGCACCGCCACGCCCAGAGCGCCGCCGATCTCCCGGGTGGTGTCGTTCATGGCCGAGCCCACGCCCGCCTGGCCGGGCGGCAGGGAGCCCATGATCGACTCGGTGGCCGGCACCATGGACATCGCCAGACCGGCGGCGACGATGATCAGGCCGGTCAGCACGTGGGCGTAGCCCGAGCCCGTGGTCGTCGACCCCAGGTACCACAGGCCGATGCCGCCCACCAGCATGCCGAGCGCCACCAACGCCTTGCTGCCCAGCTTCTTGACGAGCGTTCCGGTGATCGGTGCCACCATCATCAGCACCGCCGCCATGGGCACCAGCCGGACCCCGGCCTCCAGGGGCGTGTACTTGAGCACGAACTGCAGGTACTGGGTCAGGAAGAAGATGGAGCCGAAGAGGGCGAAGAACACCAGCGTGATCGAGATGTTCGCCGCCGTGAAGCGGGGGTTGGCGAAGAACTTGAGGTTCAGCATCGGGTGGTCGATGCGGGTTTCCCAGATCACGAAGCCGATCAGGACCACCGCCGCGATGCCGAAGGCGGTCAGGATCGTGGCCGAGCCCCAGCCGTGGTTCGGTGCCTCGATGATGCCGTAGACCAGGGCGTCGAGCCCGATGATCGACAGGACGACGCCCACCGGGTCGAGCCGCCGGGCCTCAGGGTCACGGCTGTTCGGCACGATCAGACGGCCGACGATGAGGGCGAAGGCACACACCGGCACGTTGATCAGGAAGACCGACCCCCACCAGAAGTGCGCCAGCAGCAGGCCGCCGACCACCGGGCCGATGGCCACCGCCAGCCCCGAGATGCCGGCCCAGATCCCGATGGCCTTGGCCCGCTCCTCGGCCGGAAAGACATTGGTGAGGATGGAAAGTGTGGCCGGCATGATCAGCGCCGCCCCGATCCCGGTGAAGCCCCGGGTGATGATCAGCACGTGACTGGAGCCGGCGAACGCCGAGAGCAGCGAGCCCACCAGGAAGACGACCAGGCCGGTAGCCAGCGCCGTCCCGCGGCCGAACCGGTCGCCCAGGGTGCCCATGGTCAGCAGCAGGCCGGCGAACAGCAGGCTGTAGGCGTCCACCATCCACTGCAGCTGGCTCTCGGTGGAGTGGAGCTTGCGCACCAGGGTGGGCAGCGCCACGTTGAGGATCGTGTTGTCCATCACGATGAGCAACAGGCTCAGGCAGAGGACCCCGAGGATCCACCACCTGCGTTCGTACCCCTCTGGATGCTCCACCCGCCCCACCTCCCGTCTCGGTGCTGCCTCAGACCAGTACGAGTGCTGAACGAACCATTACGAAACCGATACGTAGCGTTACGCAGTGTGCCGGGCGCCCCGTCCCATGTCAAGACCTTCGGGCCGAAAAAAATTCATCGGTCCAGAAATTTTTTCTGCGGGCGGGCGGCCGGGCGGCGTCGTTGGTGAGCCTGGCCCTACCTCGGCTCGCGCGCAGGACCCCAGACGCGGCGCAGCACCTGGCGGCCGGCGGACCACCAGGTGCTGCGAGGGGATCAGCGGGTCAGCGCTGGGTGCGGTAGGCGGGCGTGCCGTCTTCCGGGTTGCTGCTCGGCCGGTTGCCCGGCCCGTCCAACCCCCACTGCAGGTCACACCCCACGCACTGTGCCCGGCGCTTCGGCCGGATCTCCACCACGATGTGAGTTGAGCCGCAGACGGGGCAACGGGGCATTCGGGACCTCCTTCGGCAGGACTTCCGAGCGGCAACACCACCCTAACGCTGAAAGGTTACCTACCCGTTGCCAACCTGTTACAACCGCGGGAAATCTCGCCTGTCCAACCGCTCGCGGAGCGTCACCACCGAGCCCACCACGATGATCGCCGGCGAGGCCACGCCCGCCGCCGCCACCGCCGCCGGGAGCTCCGCCAGGCAGGCGGTGACCACCCTCTGGGAGGGCAGGGAACCGTTCTCCACCACCGCCGCCGGGGTATCGCCCGGGCGCCCGGCGGCCAGCAGGCGGGCGACGATCTCGGGCAGGTGGCGCAGGCCCATGAGCACCACCAGGGTGTCCACCGCGATCGCCAGACCGGCCCAGTCCACCCGGTCCGGGTCCCCGCCTGCACCCCCGCCAGCCTGGCCTCCTCCACCACCGCAGTGCCCGGTCACGATGGCCACCGAGGAGGCATGCCGGCGGTCGGTGACCGGGATGCCGGCGGCGGCCACCGCAGCGATCGCCGAGGTCGGGCCGGGGACCACCTCGACGTCGATCCCCGCCTCGATCAGGGCCTCCGCCTCCTCCGCCCCCCGCCCGAAGACGAAGGGGTCGCCGCCCTTGAGGCGCACGACGGACTTGCCCTCCCGGGCGAGGGACACCAGCAGGGCGTTGATGTGCTCCTGCTCCACCCGGTGCCCGCCCGCCTGCTTGCCGACGTCGATGGCCTCCCGGCCCTCCCACAGGCTCGGGTGGACCAACCGGTCGTAGACGACGACGTCGGCCCGGTCGAGCAGCGCCCGGCCCCGGACCGAGATGAGCTCGGGATCGCCCGGCCCGGCGCCCACGATGGCCACCCGGCCGCGCCCGGGGGCCGTCCGTTCACCCTCCAGCGCCCGGCGCACCGCCTCCCGAGCCTCGTCCGTCCGGCCCTCCCGGACCAGGGCGAGCGGGTCGGCGTCCAGGGCCGCCTGCCACCGGGCTGCCCAGGTAGCGAAGTCCACCGACGCCCGGGCCCCCGCCGCCGAGGCCCGCGCCTCGGCGAGCAGCGAGACCAGCTCTCCCCACTCCTCCCCGAACTGCCGGCCGAGCTGCTCCCGCAGGCGCCGGGCGAGGGCCGGGGCCTTGCCACCGGTGGCCACCGAGATCGTCAGGTCCCCCCGGCGCACGATGGAGGGCGCGGCGAAGTCGCAGTGGGCGATGTCATCGACGGCGTTGACCAGCACGCCGCGGGCCCGGCCCTCGGCGTGGACGGCGGCGTTCACGCCGGGGTCCGCACTGGCGGCGATGGCCAGCAGAGCACCCTCGAGGTCCCCGTCCTGGTATCCCCGCACCACCCGGGCCACCGACCCGGCATCGGCCAGCGCCGCAAGACCGGGGGTCACGCCGGCGGCCACCACGGTGACGGCCGCCCCGGCCTCGAGCAGCCCGGTCACCTTGTGCTCGGCCACCGTGTCGCCGCCGACCACCACACACCGCCGCCCCTCTACGTCGAGCGTGATCGGGTAGCTGAAACTCACGTCCGCACTCCTTGAGAGGATCGCTCGGATCGTTCTGGGGAGGATGTGATCCCGGAATGGGGCAACATGCTCCCCAGTTCGGCGGCCCCCGGCGCACGAACCGTCATCCGCCGCCCTCCTCCGCACCCGCGCCGTGGCCCAGGAAGCGCACCCGGTACCGCCGGTTGCACGACCGGCAGTGGTACTCCCCCGGCGGTCCGTCCAGGGGCCCCGAAGGCACGAAATCCTCCTCGCCGCAGTAGGGGCAGTAGTAGGGCTGGACCCGGACCTCGTCCGGCGACGGGGAGGACTCCCCCGTCACTGGCCCCCTGCGGGCCCGGCCGGTCCCGGCGATACGGGATGGATCCCGCACTCGGTCTTGTCCAGGCCCGCCCAGCGGCCCGTCCGGCCCTCGCCCGCCCGGGTGCACGGCCAGCAGCCCACCGAGCCGTAGCCCTGGGCCAGCAGGGGGTTCACGATCAGGTCGTGATCGGCGATGTAGGTGGCCACCTGCTCGTCGCTCCAGGCGACGATGGGATTCACCTTCACCAGGCCCCGCTTGGCGTCCCACTCCAGGGCATGGGCACCGGCCCGGGTGGCGGACTCCGCCCGGCGCAGCCCGGACACCCAGGCCCGCCGCCCGGCGAGGTGGCGGTCCATGGGGATCACCTTGCGGGCGGCACAGCATGCCTCCACGCCGTCCCGGGAGTAGATGGCGGGGTTCTCGACCGGCTGCACCGCAACGAGGTTGAGCTCGTAGCGCTTCTGCAGCCGATCGGCGGTTTCCAGGGTCTCCGGGAAGTGGAACCCGGTCTCCAGGAAGAAGACCTCGATCCGGGGCTCGATCCGCCAGGCGATGTCCACCACGACCGAGTCCTGCATCGAGCACGCCACGGCGATGTCCGGGTAGAAGCGCTCGATGGCCCACGTGAGGATGTACTCGGCGGAGGCATCGTCCAGGTCGGGCAGCACGGGCTGCTCGGCGAAGGCCGCACCTGCCGGCGACAGATCGTCAGTCGAGGTAGCCACGGTTCAAGAGTACGTCGATCACGCGGGCGGCCGAGGCATCGACCGTCTCGCCCTGGGTCTGGATCTCGATCTCGGGCGCCAACGGCGGCTCGTAGGGGTCGTCGATGCCGGTGAAGCCGGTGAGGGCGCCCGAGCGGGCCTTGGCGTACAGCCCCTTGACGTCCCGGGCCTCGCACACCTCCTGGGGGGTGGAGATGTACACCTCGAGAAAATGCTCGCCGACGTGCGCCCGGACCTCGTCGCGCACCGAGCGGTAGGGCGAGATGGCGGCCGTGATCACCTTCACCCCGTTGCGGGCCAGCAGCTCGGCCACGAAGCCGATCCGCCGGATGTTGATGTCCCGGTCCTCCTTGGAGAACCCCAGGCCCTTAGACAGGTTCTCCCGCACGAGGTCGCCGTCCAGGAGCTCCACCCGCTCACCCCGGGCCTTCAGGGCCACCGCCACCGCCTCGGCGACCGTGCTCTTGCCCGCCGAGGGGAGCCCGGTCAACCAGATCACCACCCCGCGGTCCGCCCGCACCGCCACCGCCTCGTGCGTACTCAACGCAGCCTCGTCACAGGAGCCAGGGCTCAGGCGCCCGGGCGGCCCAGGAGTGGAAGGGCTCGTCGGCGTGGCGGGTGGACTGGAAGCGGCGCAGTACCCGTTCGCAGTAGTTCGCCAGCTCGGAGGCCGGCACCTTCAGCCGCTTCACCTTGCGCCCGAAAGTGTGGCCCTCGCCCAGGTGCCCCCCGACGTGAACCTGGAAGTGGTCGACCTTGGTACCGTCCGAGGCGCTCCCCAGGCAGCCCATGAAGCCGATGTCGGCCAGCTGGAAGCGGGCGCAGCTGTTCGGGCAGCCGTTGAGGTTGATGCGGATGGGCTCGTCGAACTCCGGCATCCGCTCCTCGAGCTCCCGGTACAGCCAGTCGGCCCGGTGCTTGGTCTCCACCAGGGCCAGCTTGCAGAACTCGATGCCGGTGCAGGCCATCGTCGAGCGCCGGAATGCGCTCGGCCGCACCCGAAGGTCGTGGTCCTCGAGGGCGGCCACCAGCTCATCGACCTTGCCCTCGGGCACGCCCGGGATCACCATCTTCTGCTGGGTGGTCAGCGTCACCCGGCCGCAGCCGTAGATGTCGGCGAACTCCGCCACCTGGCGGAGCTGGTGGCCGTAGATACGACCGGCCCGGGGGGCGAAGCCGACGTAGTAGTCGCCGTCGTTCTGCTCGTACACACCCACGTGGTCCCGTTGGGTGGTGGTCGATGGCGGGGCCGCCTCGACGTCGGGCAGGCTGAAGCCGAGGTACTCCTTTTCGACGACCTCCCGGAACTTCACCGGCCCCCAGTCGGCCATGAGGAACTTGAGCCGGGCATGGTTGCGCGCCCGCCGGTAGCCGTAGTCCCGGAAGCACCCGGTGACGCCGGCCCAGACCTCCTCGACCAGGCAGGGCTCCACGAAGGCGCCCAGGCGTTTGGCGAAATGCGGGTTGGACCCCAGCCCGCCCCCCACCCACAGGTCGAATCCGGGCTGGCCGTTGCGCAGCACGCCCACGAAGCTGATGTCGTTGATCTCGTGGGCGGCGCACTGCTGGGTGCAGCCCGACACCGAGGTCTTGTACTTGCGGGGCAGGTTGGAGAACGTGGGGTCGCCCACGAACCGCTGGTGGATGGCCAGCAGCGAGGGGGTTCCGTCGAGGATCTCGTGGCGGTCCACTCCCGCCAGCGGGCAGCCGAGGAACGCCCGGGGGCAGTCCCCGCACGCCTCGCACGTCGTCAGGCCCACGGCCTCGATCGCCTCGAAGATCCGGGGCACGTCCTCGATGCGGATCCAGTGCAGCTGGATGTTCTGGCGGTCGGAGACGTCGGCCACGTCCCGCCCGAAGCGCTCGGAGACCCAGGCGATGGTGCGCAGCTGCTCGCTGGTCAGCCGGCCACCCGCCAGCCGGATGCGCATCATGAAGAACTCGTCCTCCAGCTCCCAGGGCTCGACCGATGCGGTCGCCCCCCCGGGCACGCCCTGGCGGCGCTGGGTGTACAGACCCCACCAGCGGAACCGGCCCCGCAGGTCGTCGGGCCAGATGGACCGGAAGCCGCCCTGGGCGTAGATGGTGTCGATGCGCTGGCGGACATTCAGCGCGTCGTCGTCACGCTTGGTGCGCTCGTTCTTATTCTGGGGCTCCATGTAGCCCAGTGCCCACTGTGCTTCGCCAAATTTGGGCATAGCTCACTCCGTGGGTGCGGAGGACGCCGAGCGCAGGATGCCGGCGACCTCGGGGCGGGCGTACTCGGGCGGGATCTCTTCGTTGCCGGACAGACGGCGGCGCACCTCGGCGGCGGACAGGGTGACCCGGTCGCTGGTGCCGTGCGGGCAGGTCTTGACCGTGGCCATGTGGCCGCAGCGCCGGCAGAAGAAGGCGTGGTCGAAGAAAATCGGCGTGATGCCCAACTCGGCGGCCGTGAACTGCCGGAAGATGTCCTGGGCGTCGAAGGTGCCGTAGTAGTTGCCCACACCGGCGTGGTCCCGGCCGACGATGAAATGGGTGCAGCCGTAGTTCTTGCGGCAGACGGCGTGGAAGATGGCCTCCCGGGGGCCGGCGTAGCGCATGGCGGCCACGAACACCGCCAGCAGCACCCGGTCCGCCGGGTAGTAGTTCTCGATGAGGGTCTCGTAGATCTGCATCCGGACCTTGGTGGGCACGTCGTCGTCGCTGCTCGCCTCCCCCACCAGCGGGTGAAACAGGAGACCGTCCACCTGCTCCAGGGCGCACTTGGTGATGTACTCGTGCGCCCGGTGCATGGGGTTGCGGGTCTGGAAGCCCACGACGGTGCGCCACCCCCGGTCGGCCAGCGCCATCCGGACCTCCTTGGGGGTCTGGCGGTAGGCGATGAAGGGGCGCCCCCGGGGCAGGCGCAGGACGGTGACCTTGCCGCCCAGCAACCACTCCCCCTGCGCCAGCAGGGCGGCGACGCCCGGGTGCGAGGCGTCCGACGTGCGGAAGACGCTCTCGGCCTCGTCCTCCCGGTCGTAGGCGTAGATCTCGTCGAGGTGCAGGATCGCCAGCGGTTCGCTCTGCGGGTCGCGCAGGACGACGTCGCCCCCCTTCTTCAGGGTGAGGACCTCGTCCGCGGTGGCCGCGAGCGTGACCGGCAGGCTCCAGACCAGCCCGCTGGCCAGGCGCATCTCGGCAACAACATGGCCGTAGTCGGCCTTGCCCATGAACCCTTCCAGCGGGCTGAACGCTCCGACGGCCAGGCACTCGATGTCGGCGACCTCCCGGGCGGACAGCGTGACCGAGGGGAGCACGGGCACCTGGTCCAGCCAGCGGTCCCGCTCCTCGGGGCCGGCGAGCCGGCTGGTGAGCGTGCCGCCGTGGGGCTCCGGGCCGGGCAGGGGCCGCTCGGCGATGGGGGTCGGCCGGATGCCGGACGGCCGGGCCAGCCGGAGGGATGACGGTTCCGGGGTGGTCACATAGGCTCCCTGTATCGCCTCAACTCGGATGAGCAAAACATCTTGCGCCCCGGTCGGGGACGCGCGGCTCGACTGTAGCAGCTTTTTGGGCATTTAGCACGGGGCAAACTCTATTTAAGGGAGGCCGGCGCCTCTACCCTCCGAGCGGGCGCGCGGCACCCCCGAAGGGAGGGGATGGGGGAGCCGCGAAACGGCCGGGTGGATCGGGGAGGGGACGGGGGGGTCGACGCCGCCCCCTCCCAAGCCACCACCGGCACATCACCTGCGGAATCTCGGCCCGTTTTCCTTTGTTTCTCGGTAAAACGGACAATATGTAGTCTACCACCGCCGGCTCCATAGACACGCCGGAAATGGAACTGGAAATGGAAACGGGGCCACTCTGCCCGGCTACGGCGGGCACAGTGACCCCGGTTCGGGGAAGGTACGGCGGTTACGCGGCTTCCTGGCCCTCCTCGGCCGGTGGCACGACCAGCGCCACTCCCGGCGCCGGGGGGGCCAGCCGCACCGGGGCCCAGGACCGGCGGGCGGACACCAGCCCGGCAACCGGCAGGGACAGGGGCAGGAGCACGAGGGCGGCGAGCGGCGACTGGCGGAACAGGGCGGCCGCCAAGGCCCCGAAAGCGAACCAGAAAATAATCCGCGAGCGCGTCCGCAGGGCGTCGACCACCCGGGCCAGCAGCGAGTGGCGGTTCCGGATCGGCACGACGCCGACGGGGGCATCGGCCGGCGACGGCTCCGGTGGGGGCTCGGTGAGGTCGATCTCGGCGGGCGCGCCGCTGGGGGCGGCGCCGGAGCCGGAAAGCTGGATCGTGGCAACGTGGTCGTCCATGCAGCGCACCAGCAACTCACGGAGCACGCCGGTGGCGGGGTCGGGGTCGAAGCTGGTGAGGAGTTCGGCGGGAAGCCCGCAGGTCGGGCAGGAGATGATCGTGAGGTCTGGCACGGAGGGGCCCCTTTCTGGGTGTCCGGGCGGACTCAGAGAACGGTCACTGCGCAAGTTGTCCTGAACATCATCGGAACCCCGGTACCCAAACCCCAGCCTGCAAAATCCATTAGCCCGCGAAGATAGTCATAAAGGACTACGTAGGGAGAAACCGGGCCGGCGAGAAATCACCCGGATCGGTGAACGGCGGCCTCCCGAGGAGGATCTCCGCGGCCAGCCGGCCGCTCCCCGCCCCGAGGGTTACCCCCTGCCCGCCGTGGCCACCGGCCACGAAGAACCCCTCGACGCCCGGCAGCCACCCGATGAGCGGCCTCCCGTCCGGGCTGGTGGGCCGCACGCCGGACCACGCCGCCACCAGGGGGACGCCGGCCAGGGCCGGCACCAGGGCGGCGGCTCCCCGGGCGATCTCGGTG